>JANXSH010000724.1 GCA_025356615.1 Planctomycetia bacterium
CATCGAGCCGGTCGTGCATTCTCCTGGGGACGGTTCCCCAGAGTTGTTATAATCCCTGGATGACGCTCTTGGCCCGGAGTGTTCCCCGAAAACGAGAAGATCGAGATGACCCCACCCGTGATGCTGGACGACCCCACGTTATACTTCAACCGCGAGTTGAGCTGGTTGGAGTTCAACCGCCGAGTCCTCGAGGAGGCCCAGGAGTCCGGCGCGCCGCTGCTCGAGCGGCTCAAGTTCCTGGCCATCTTCGAGTCGAACCTCGACGAATTCTTCATGGTCCGCGTCGGCGGTCTCCAACAGAAGGCCCAGGCCGGCATCCTCTTCGGCTCCGGGGCCGACCGCATGCCGGTCAAGCGCGTCCTCGAGGAGATCGTCTCGCGGGCCACCTGGATGTCCGACATGGCCTACGAGTGCCTCAACGAGGAGGTACTGCCCGGCCTCGATCGCGAGGGGATCGTCTTGCGCGGCCTGAAGGATCTCACCGAGGCGGATCGGCGGCACGTCGGCGAGATATTCCGCAAGCAAATCTTCCCCGTCCTCACTCCCCTAGCCATCGACCCCGGCCACCCGTTCCCGCACCTGCTCAACAAGTCGCTCAACCTCGCCGTGCTGCTCCACCGGCCCGGCGACGACGAGGATCTTTTCGCCGTCGTCCAGGCCCCGAGTGTGCTGCCCCGTTTCATCCCCCTGCCGGTCGATCCCGCTGCGGGCGGCCCCCACCACGTCTTCACGACGCTCGAGACGGTCATCCGGCTGCACATGCGCGAGGTGTTCCCCGGCATGCAGCTCAACCGCGACACGGCATTCCGCGTGACGCGCAACATCGACATCGAAATCGACGACGACGATGTCGAAGACCTCCTCAAGACGATCGAGGACGAGGTCCGCAAGCGCCGCCGTGGGGCGGCGGTGCGCCTCCAGATCGAGGCCGACGCCCCGGAAGAACTCGAGGCGCTCCTGATGTACGCGCTGGACCTCGACCCGTCGGAGGTCTACCGCGCGCCGGGCATGCTCGACCTGAGCGGCCTGTTCCAGATCCACGGCATGCCCGGCTACCCGCAGCTCCGCGACCCGCCGGTCAGCCCCCAACCGATCCACGAGTTCACCGACGCCTCTTCGCCCTGGGCCGCGATCCGCGCCCGCGACATCCTGGTGCATCACCCCTACGAGTCGTTCGGCTGCGTCGTCGATTTCATCGAGGCCGCCGCCGACGACGAGCGCGTCCTGGCCATCAAGCAGACGTTCTACCGCACCAGTTCGGACTCGCCCATCGTCAAGGCGCTGCAGCGCGCCGCCGACAACGGGAAGCAAGTCACCGCGCTGATCGAGATCAAGGCCCGCCTCGACGAGGAGCGCAACATCGTCTGGGCGCGCGAACTGGAGAAGTCCGGCGTCCACGTCGTCTTCGGCTTCGTCGGCCTCAAGACGCACTGCAAGGTCGCGCTCGTCGTCCGGCGCGAGGAGGACGGCAGCATCCGCCGCTACGTCCACCTGGCCACGGGCAACTACAACCCGCAGACGGCCCGCATCTACACCGACCTCAGCTTCTTCACCTGCAACCCCGACTACGGCGAGGACGCCACGGCCCTCTTCAACTACCTGACCGGCTATTGCGAGCTGCCGCAGTGGCGGAAACTCATCGTCGCGCCGAGTCGGCTCCAGTCGTTCATGGTCGAGAAGATCGCCCAGGAGGCCGCCCTGGGCGCGAACGGGCGTATCATCGTGAAGATCAACGGCGTCCTCGAGCCGGCCGTCGTGCAGGCGTGCTACCGGGCCAGCCAGGCCGGGGTGAAGATCGACATGATCTGTCGCGGCATCTGCTCGCTGCGTCCGGGCGTGCCGGGGGTGAGCGACAACATCCGCGTCATCTCGATCGTCGATCGCTTCCTCGAACACAGCCGGATCTTCTACTTCGGCAACAACGGCGACCCGCAGGTCTACATCGGCTCCGCCGACTGGATGGACCGCAACCTGAGCCGCCGCGTCGAGGTCGTCTTCCCGATCGACTTGCCCGACCTCAAGAAACGCCTCATCGACGAGATCCTCGCCGTGTCGCTGGCCGACAACGTGAAGGCGCGCGAATTACAGAGCGACGGCAGCTACCGCCGCGTCGTACCGGGGCCGGACCAGCCGCGCATCCGCAGCCAGGAACGCTTCCTCGAGCTGGCCGCCCAGCATAGTGCGCGCGCCATCGACGCGGTGGCGCAAACCGAGATCGACCCGCGCACGGTCAGCACGCGCCGGCCGCGCAAGCGGCAGACGAATTAGAGGGGCGGCGAGATTGACGAAGGGTGTATCTCTCTTTCCCCCGGTCGGCCTGGTCGCATAGTCTGACCATACTCCAGGCGTCGATTCCTCCAAAGGTCGGTCTATCAAAAGCGAGGTGCCTCATGCGACGGAGCCTGATGGTGTGCGGCTGGCTGATCCTGGGGGCGGGGATGGTCTCGGCGCAGGAGAAGAAGGCGGACCCCTTGCCGGCGAAGGTGGGGGCTGCCTGGGAGAAGGCGGGGGCGGAGGTCGGCTGGATGGGGACGAGTCGGATTGGGGGGTACTTGCTATTCGCGGCGAAGCGCGAGGAGTTAGTTGCGACGCGGGTAGTGCCAGCGTTTCAGATCAGAGCCTGGGGTGCGGTGAAGTTGACGAAGTTGCCGGCCCCTGCCCAGGCATTCGGCCTGAAGTTGGCACGCAGCGGAATTACGGACGCCGAGTTGAAGGAACTGGCCTCTCTGAAGCATCTCACCTCGATCGACCTGGGCGACACTCGAGTGACGGCCGGAGGGCTGAAGGCGCTGACCCCCCTGAAGCATCTCACCTCTCTCAGCCTAGGCGATACGAAACTGACGGACGCGTGACTAAAGGACTTCGCCCCGCTGAAGCAACTCACCTCGCTCGACCTGCACGGCACGGAAGTGACGGGCACGAGGCTGAAGGAGTTGGCCTCACTAAAGCACCTCACCTCGCTTGGCCTGGGTAATACAAAGGTGACGGATCTGAGGCTGAAAGAGCTGGCATCCCTGAAACGGCTCACCTCGCTCGACCTGAGCGGCACGCCGGTGACAGGCGGGGGGCTGAAGGAGCTCGCCTCGATGAAGCACCTCACCTCGCTTGGCCTGGGTAATACAAAGGTGACGGATCTGGGGTTGAAGGAGTTGGCCTCCTTGAAGCAGCTCACCTCGCTCGACCTGAACGGCACGCCGGTGACGGACGCGGGACTAAAGGAGCTCGCTCCGCTCGAGTTGCTCACCTGGCTCGACTTGAACCTCACGAAGGTGACGGACCGGGGGTTGAAGGAACTGGTCCCGCTGAAGCGGCTCACCTCGCTCGACCTGGGCTACACGAAAGTGACGGACGCGGGGCTGAAGGAGTTGGCCTCCCTGAAACAACTTACTTCGCTCGACCTGAGCAGGACGAAAGTGACGGACGCGGGGCTGAAGGAATTGCAGAAAGCATTGCCGCGATGCCGGATCGATCGCTAACATCCATCATCCATTGTCTGGCAACCCGAGTCCGACCCGCGCACGGTCAGTACGCGCCAGCCACGGACGCGGCAGACGAATTGAGGGGCGGAATCCGCAGGGTGTAGCAAGTCTGTCGAGATTGTCGCTGTAGGTGGCCTCGCGTAGTGCCAAACTCCAGGTCGGCACGAAAACGGCGCTCGACGAATACCTCTGCTCCTTCATCTGGAGTGGGCCGGATCGACCGTCTATTCCGAGCCGGAGCTTGGCACGAAGGGGGGCCTCCCGAATGATGTTCCCCACTCTGTGTAACGACCCGGTCACTTTTTCCTTGACAGATTCAGACACATCGTCTTAAATGCCACCAAGGCTTCGCCGAATCAGTTCTAGAGACGTGCTCGTGATGACTCTCGATTTGCCGGATGTGACGGACGCCGAACTCGCGGTCCTCCAAACCTTGTGGGACCACGGCCCGTCCACGATCCGTCAGCTCGCGGACATCCTCTACCCCGGCGGCAAGGCGGCACAGTATGGGACCGTGCAAAAGCTCCTGGAGCGGCTCGAGACCAAGAAGTGCATCAAGCGCGATCGCACCCCGTGGCCTCACGTCTTCTCCTCTGCCATCGACCGCGAGACGCTCATCGGCTGGCGGCTGCGCACGACCGCCGAGAAACTTTGCGGCGGGTCGATGACGCCCCTCTTGCTCCACTTGTTGAAGGCCGAGCGATTCAGCGACGAAGAACGATCCGAGCTTCGCTCCTTTCTGGAGCAACTCCGCGGAAACCTCTCGACGAAGAAAGACCATACAGGTTCCTGAAAGGAGCCGACCGTGGGCAGTCTGGTAGAAATGGGACTGGCCAATGCTCTCGTCGCGGGGGTGCTGGCGATCGTGGCACTCGTCGCGGGCCGGTTCAGCCGTCGCCCCGCGATGGTCCACGCGCTTTGGCTGCTCGTCCTCGTCAAGCTGGTCACACCTCCCGTCATCACGCTGCCCGTGCCCTGGTGGGAGGTGGCCGCAGTGGTCGTGCCCGCCGATTCATGGGAAGAAGAGGACGAAACAACCGAAGTGGCGGTCGTCCCCACACTGCCCGTCGTGCAGGACATCGTCCTCCCCTCCGATCTGCCTCGCCCCATGCAAATCAAGGATCTGATCCCCGACGCGAACGGCAAGTTACCCGTCGTCATGCCGGTATTACCGAAGGCTCCCCCGGTAAAGGCCACCGAAGTAGCCAAGGCCGTCGCCCCTCCTGTGCCGGTCGCCGCGTCGAAGGTCCGCCGGAAGGCGATCACCCCACCCGAGCCGGTGCCCTCGCCGTGGCCGGGGATCCTGAACCTCGCCGGCGTCGTGTGGGTCGTCGGGACCGGCGTCTGGTTCCTCGTCGCGGGTTATCGCATCCTTAGCTTCCAGCGGTTGCTCCGACACGCGCGGTCGGCCCCTTCGGAGTTGCAAGACCACGCGGCCATGCTCGCCCGCCAGATGGGGCTGTCGCGCGGGCCGCGCGTGGCGCTCGTCCCCGGCCCGATCCCGCCGCTACTCTGGGCGGTCGGCTCGGCCCCCCGCCTGTTCTTCCCGCAGACGCTCTTGCCACGCCTCGACGAGGCGGGCCGGTCGGCGCTCCTGGTCCACGAACTCGCCCACATGGCCCGGCGGGACCACTGGGTCCGCTGGCTCGAGATGCTCGCCTGCGGCGTGTACTGGTGGTATCCGCTGACCTGGTTCGCCTGTCGTCGGCTCCACGCCGCCGAGGAGGAGTGCTGCGACGCCTGGGTCGTCAGCGAATTGCCTGGATACGGGGCGGCCTACGCCGGTGCCTTGCTCGAGACCGTCGATTTCCTGGCGCATCAGCCCGCGCCCTTGCCGCCCGCAGCGAGTGGCTGCGGCCGCGCCCACCACCTCAAGCGGAGAATGACGATGATCGTCCGTGGTGCCACGCCGCGTAGCCTCTCATGGACAGGGAAGGTCCTGCTCCTCGTCCTGATGGTCGCCTTGCCCCTGACGCCGGGGCCGGGCCGAACGGCCGCCCCGCCCCAGGGCAAAACGCCCCCGGAGACGCTCAAGGCACCCCAGGTAGAGGGGCAGGCCAAAGGCCAGCCCGCGCCGGTCCCCCCCGTCGTCGAAGTCCCGGAGATCCCCGACGAGCCGGTCCGATATGTCGCCCAACCGCGTATCGTCCAGGGCACCGGCGGCGGGGCCTTCTGGGCCAGCGCCCTGTCGCCCGACGGCAAGACGGTCGCCGCCGTATCGGGCGGCCTCAACGGGAGCGCGGAG
This sequence comes from Planctomycetia bacterium, assembly GCA_025356615.1. Lineage (GTDB taxonomy): Bacteria > Planctomycetota > Planctomycetia > Gemmatales > Gemmataceae > JANXSH01. The sequence goes on from JANXSH010000724.1 coordinate 5,725, forward strand.
AGCGAAGGCTCCCTGACGCTGTTCGACCTGCCGTCCGGCAAGGAGCGCTCGTGTCTGGTGATGCCCAAGCCGATCCGCTGCGTCATGTATTCCCACGACGGAAAGACCCTCGCCACGGGCGACTTCGACAACCACATCCAGCTGCGCGACCCGACCACGGGTGCCGTGCGCCACGTCCTCGAGGGCCACACCAGCGCGATCAACTCCCTCACCTTCACAAGCGACGACAAGACCCTTTACAGCGCCAGCCTCGACCGGACGATCCGGGCCTGGGATCTCGCCACGAACAAGTCCACGCGGACGTTCACCGGCATGAGGGATTGGGTACTGAGCGTCGCCGTCTCCCGCGACGGCAAACGCATCGTCACCGGCTCCACGAACAAGACCGCGACCGTCTGGGACACCGCGACGGGCGCGATCACGCTCACGCTGAAGGGCCACGACCACTGGGTCGAATATGCCCTCTTCTCGCCCGACGATTCGCAGATCCTCACCGTCAGCCAGGACGCCTTCATCAAGGTGTTCGACGCCAAGACGGGCAAGTTCGTCCGCGACCTCACCGGCCACACCGGCCCGGTCAATTCCGCGATGTTCCTGCCCGACGGCAAGACGCTCGCCTCGGTAAGCCACGACCAGACGGTCATGCTCTGGGACGTGGCGACCGGCAAGGCCGAGGCCCGCGTCCCGACCCAGCACGGCGAGCGCATCTACGGCCTCGACATCAGCCGGGACGGCAAGACGCTCGTCACCGCCTCGTGGGACCAGACCGTCAAGGTGTGGGATCTGCCCGATCGCAAGATCCGCAAGACCTTGCGACCGCGCCGCTACCTCCCCGAACTGAACTTCCCCATCCTGACGATCGCCTGCTCGCCGGACGGCAAGCTCCTCGCCGTCGGCGGGGAAGAGAAGGCGGTCAAGCTCGTCGATCCCGTTACGGGGAGCCTCGTCCACCTGCTCGAGGGCCATGACGACATGGTCTCGCGCGTCGTATTCTCGCCAGACGGCAAGACCCTCGCCAGCGCGAGTTTCGACGGCACGGTCGCCCTGTGGGATGTCGGCACGGGGAAACGACTCCGCGTGCTGGAAGGGCACGAGGGGTGGGTCTTCTCGGTGGCGTTCTCGCCCGACGGATTGCTGATCGCGACGGGCGGCTACGATCGCTCGGTGCGGCTGTGGCAGACGCGCACGGGCAAGGAGGTCGCCAAGCTCCAGAAGCATCGTGGGGGCGTCCGCGCCGTGGCGTTCTCCCGCGACGGCAAGCAACTCGCCACCGGCGGGGCCGACAAGGTCATCCGCGTCTGGGATGTCCTCCGGAAGGAAGTCGCCCAGAGCCTTTCCGGGCACGAGGACGGCGTCCGCGCCCTGGCGTTCTCCGCCGACGGGCGACGACTCGTCAGCGGCGCGGAGGACATGACGACTCGCCTCTGGGATGTCATCACGGGCAAGCAGGTGGCCGTCCACAAGAACGGGAACGATGTCGTCCGCGACATCGCGTTCTCGCCGCGCGGCCAGCGGTTGGCCTGCGTCGGTCAGGCCGCAACGCTGACACTGCTCGACCCGACCAATCTCAACTCGCTCAACATGACTGCGGTGAATGGCAGTGACGGATGGACCGGCGTCGCGTTCGGCCCCGGCGCGCAGACACTCTACACCGCCGGTCTCGATCGCCAGGTTCGCGAATACAAGGCGACCATCGAGCCGCTCCGCTCGCTCATCACGCACGGCGGCTCGGGCAAGCAGATGGGGTTCGCCCTCTACTCGCCCGACGGCAAGTCGGTCGCCTTCGGCGGCGGGGATCGCGCGGTCGAGGTCCGTCCGGTGTCCTCGGGCAAGAGCATCGGGCAACTCGCGGGCGTCGACGAGGCCGCCTACTGCGTCGCCGTCTCGCCGGACGGGACTCGAGTCGCGGTCGGCAGCGGCGACAAGCTCGTCCGCATCTTCGACATGGCCACGAAGAAGCTGACGACGACACTCACCGGCCACGAAAACCGCGTCTGGACCGTCGTCTGGTCGCCCGACGGGCAGTCGCTCGCGTCCGCCTCCGGGTCGTGGGAGAAGCCAGAGGAGGTCGGCGAGTGTAAAGTCTGGGACGTGAAGTCCGGCAAGGAGCGCCTGGCCCTCCGCGAGATCGCCGCCTCGACCCAGGCGGTCGCCTGGTCCGCCGACGGCAAGTTCCTCGCCGTCGGCTCGCGCGACGGCATCGGTCGCATCTACGAGGCGGGCAGCGGCAAGCAACTCCACGTCCTCGCGGGCCACAAGAACAGCGTGCGGAGCGTCGTCTTCTCTCCCGACGGCGAATCGCTCGCCACCGCCGACGACGAGGCCGTCCGCATCTGGTCCGTCGGCGAGGGCAAGGAGAAGGCGAAGCTCAAGGGGCCGCCCGCCGGCTTCAACTGCGTCGATTGGTCGCGCGACGGGCAGACGCTCGCCGCCGTGGGCCGGCCCTCGGGCGTCGTCAACAACGCGGGAGAAATCTACCTCTGGCAGGTCAGCAAGGCCGACGGCATGGGGGCGACGTTCAAGGAGAAGGCGAAACTGACCGGCCACTCCGACCAGGTTCTCGCTTGTGCCTTCTCCCCCGACGGCAAGCGTCTGCTCACCGGCGGCGGGCGGTACAGCGCTCGCGGCGAGGTCGCCCTCTGGGATGTCGCCTCCAACCGACTGCTCTACCGCGTCTACGATCCCAAGCTTTGGATCGAGGGCGTTACGTTCTCCAAGGACGGCAAGACCGCCGTCACGGCGGGCGGCAACACGGGACGGCCCGGCGAGGTGATGTTCTGGAACGTCGATCCCGATAGTGGCTGGCGCGTCGGCGACGCTCACAAGGGCGAAATCTCCTGCGGCGTCTACTCCCGCGACGGCAAGCGACTCGCGACCGGCGGCCTCGACGGCGAGATCAAGCTCTGGGATGCCGTCACCGGCAAACTCGAGGCGACGCTCACCGGCCACAAGGGGAAGGTGGGCCACGTCCAATTCAGCCCAGACGGCAAGAGTCTCGCCTCCGCCGGGGTCGATCAGACCGTCAAACTCTGGGATCTCGTGGAGAACAAGGAGTCGGCGGAGTTGACCAAGTTTGGAATCCAGGCGACAGGCGTCTCCTTCTCGCCCGATGGGAAGCTCCTCGCGGCGTGCAGCGGTTTCACTAACAACGGGAATCCTGGCGGGGAGGTCCGCGTCATCGAGATCGCCACGGGCAAGGAGCGACCCGGAGCCTGGAGCGGTAAGGGCGCTTCGACCATCGCCTTCTCGCCGGACGGCAAGCAAATCGCCACGGGTGGCGTCGGCGCGAAGAGCCTCCGCCTGTATGATGCTCAGACGGGTAAACTACTCAAGGAGGTCGATAGGGCGAGCTCGATCCTGTTCCTGGTCTTCTCGCCCGACGGCAAGCAACTGGCGACGGCCCTCGGCTCCGGTGCCCGCCCCGGCATCGCCAACGTTCAAGTGTGGGACACGACCACCTGGACCGAGAAGGTCGCCCTCAACGACCACACCGGCCTCGTCACGGGCATGGGCTTCTCCCCCGACGGAACGCACCTCGCCACGGCGAGCGCCGACAAGACCGTCAAATTGTGGAATCTCCGCGCCAAGGGCGCGGCCACGATTCCGGTCATGGCCACGAAGAAGTAGCCACGAATGGAAGGAGATCACTCAGAGGCGACGCGAAGACCCCACCCCCTAGCCCCCTCCCCTAAAAGAGAGGGGGGACCAGACAAGCCCTCGGTCTTGCTCCCCCTCCCCTTTAGGGGAGGGGGCTGGGGGGTGGGGTCTAACCAGCGCCTTTCCGTGATCTTGATCCTTTCGGCGATCATTAGAGACTGTCATCCTTCTGGGAGGTCGATACGATGAGATGGATTTTGTTACCCGCCTTGCTCCTCCAGGGGGCCTGGTTGGGGCACCTCGAGGCGGCGGCACCCTTGCCGGCGCGAACTACACTGCGTGCCGGCATCTCGCCGGCCTCCGACGACGCCCTTCGCGTCGCCCACCGCATCGATCAATTGATCGCTGCGGGCCACGCCCGAGAGAAAGTCTCTTCCGCGCCGCTCAGTAGCGACTCGGCTTTTCTCCGTCGGGTGTCCCTCGATATCGTGGGGCGCATCCCGCAAGTCAGCGAGGCCCGCAAGTTCCTCGGCGAAGACTCGCCAGAGAAGCGCGCCGCCGCCGTCGAACGCCTCCTCGACAGTCCGGGGTACGTCAACCACTTCACGAGCATGTGGCTGAACCTGCTCATGCCCGAGTCCTCCGCCGACTTCCAACGACGCTACATGCAAGTCGGCGTCCACGCTTGGCTCCGCCAGCACTTCGCCGACAACACGCCCTACGACAAGATGGTCCACGAGTTGATCGCCCTGCCGATGAGCCAGAACAACAACGGGATGATGCGCGGCTTCGACTACGGCGGGGGTGAACAGAGTTCCCCGATGGCGTTCTACATCGCCAAGTCCGCGAAGCCGGAAGAGTTGGCCGCGAGTGTCTCCCGCCTCTTCCTCGGCGTGCGCCTCGAGTGCGCCCAGTGCCACGACCACCCGTTCGGCAAGTGGAAGAGGGAGGAGTTCTGGAGCCAGGCGTCCTTCTTCGCGGGCCTGAAGGGCAACCAACAGGGCGATGTCTTCTACGGCCCCATCCGCGAGGTCTCCGACCGCCGCGAGTTGACCATCCCCAACACCGACCGCGTCGCGCAAGCGCGATTCCTCGACGGCAAGTCGCCGAAGTGGAAGTTCAAGGTCAGCGCCCGCACGTCGCTCGCCGACTGGATGACCACCAAGGACAACCCGTTCCTCGCCAAGGCGCTCGTCAACCGCATGTGGGCGCACTTCTTCGGCATCGGCCTCGTCGATCCGGTCGATGACCTCGTCGATGACAACCGGCCCAGCCACCCCGAGGTGCTGGACCTCCTCGTCAAGGAGTTCGTCGGCCACGACTTCGACCTCAAGTTCCTCATCCGCGCCATCACGTTGAGCCGGACGTACCAGGTCTCCAGCACCGGCGACGCGACGAGTCAGGCCGACCCGCGTCTCTACACACGGATGCAGGTCAGGGGCCTGACCGGCGAGCAACTCTACGACAGCCTCGTCATGGCCTCCGGCATCCGCGACAACACGAACTTCCAGCAGCGGATCTACAACTTCGGCACGCCCCGAGGGATCTTCCTCGATCGCTTCACCGACCAGGAGAAGCGGACCGAGTACCACACCTCGATCCCCCAGGCGCTCACGATGATGAACAACCAGCTCATCCTCGACGCCACGCACCCCGACCGCAGCGAGACGCTAGGCGCGGTCACTTCGTCCACGTTCATGTCCACCGCGGGCAAGATCGAGACGCTCTATCTCGCTGCGCTGTCCCGCAAGCCGACCCCCGCCGAGGCCGCCAAGCGCGCCCGCTACGTCGAGCGCGACAAGAGCTTCGCGGCCCAGAAGAAGGCGCTCTCCGACGTGTTCTGGGCGCTGCTGAATAGTACCGAGTTCAAGTTCAATCATTAATTACACAGTGTTCAGTGTTGAGTTGTGTTGACCCCAACGGGGTCGGATGTTGCAGCCCAGGGCAAAGCCCTGGGGATTCGTGTCGGCCGTCGCGTCTGTCGTCCCGCGTCCCGCGTCTGTCGTGTCCCGCATCCCGCGTCCCGCGTCTGTCGTGTCCCGCATCCCGCATCCCGCGTCCCGCGTCTGTCGTGTCCCGCATCCCCCGTCCCGCGTCCCCAGGGCGTTGCCC
>JANXSH010000264.1 GCA_025356615.1 Planctomycetia bacterium
CTGAGCCTGGGTCAAGGTGCCGGCGCGAAACGCGCTCACGAAGGCGGGATCGAGGGTTGAAACCACTGGCGTCATGCTCTAGATTCTTACCGGAATCCACTCGGTTAAGGGAAGATCAGTTCAGAACCCTGACGTGTTACCTTTCTTGGTGTGGCAAAGACGCGGAACCAAAAGATACTGACGGAGAGAAAATTTTTGAAGATATTTGTGCAAAAGCTGCAGAGGCGTACTTCGGTGGCCCCAGTGACCGTGTGAAGTCGTTTGTCTTTGGTTTCCCGCGTCGTGTGCAACCAAAAGGATTTGCCGAAGCCCTCGACGCGTTATGCAGATCAATGGGCGAAGGTGGTGGCCATTACAAAGGGCGTCCGAAGCTCCCTCATCAAAAAGACGGGAAGCTCGACATTGTGGCCTGGGTCGAATTCCAAGACTCTCGGCAGGGCAAGTTGATCACATTCGGTCAGTGCGCCACTGGCCAGAACTGGGAGGGGAAGATTTCCGAACTGCCGCCACCGGATCGGTGGTGCGGGCATTGGATGGCCGACACGCCAACTGTCCTTCCAATTCGCTCCTTCTTCGTTCCTCACCGGATCGTGCGAACCTCCTGGTCGCACTCCTGTACCTTCGGTGGGATTCTCTATGACCGCTGTAGGATCGCTAGTCTCGTATCGCATGTCGAGGAAGACCTGACTAACCGGTGGGTCGCTTGGTCCGCACACGTTCTCACACAAATTAGGGGGACGTAACTGTGAGACACCGCTTTCATGCCCTCTGCCCTTATTTCGCGATGTTTCCAGAGGCATTCGTCGAGACGTGGATCGACCGACTCACGAAACCGGGGTCGCTCATCCTCGACCCCTTTTGTGGGAGAGGGACCACTCCATTTCAGGCACTGCTCATGGGACGCAATGCTATTGCCAGCGACATCAACCCCGTCGCCTACTGTATTACGAAAGCGAAAACGAACGCCCCGGCCCCGAAAACCGTCCGATTCCGTGTCACCGTGCTGGAAAAAGGCTACTCGCGGCGATCGTGGGAGCCAAAGAGACGACAACTACCGGAGTTCTTTCACCACGCCTATAGAATGGACACTCTGCGGCAGCTTCTCTATCTGCGTGAGCAACTCGATTGGAAAAACAACGATGTGGACTGCATGATCGCGGCCCTCATCCTTGGATCTTTGCATGGGGAGACCGAAAAATCGAGTTCCTATCTCAGCAACCAAATGCCCCGAACCATCAGCACTAAGCCCGCGTACTCGATACGATTCTGGGAAAAGCACGGTTATACGGCTCCCGAACGGGATGTGTTCGAGCTCCTCCGTGGTCGAATAACCTTCCGATATGAGAGCGAACCTCCTTGTTTGCGAGGGAATGTTCTTCGGACCGACATGCGGGAGTTGCCTAGCACTACAGCGCGTGTTTGCTGGGATAGATTGATCGAGTCGCCCGCAAGGATGACCCCATGACCGATCAAGATATCGCCCAGGTTGGCCCGGCATTCGCCTCGTTCCTCCGCTGCTTCCGCCCCTGCTTCCTCCAGGACCGTACTGCCGCCCACTTCGACGGCTACTGCCGGGGCCTGCTCTCCGACCTGCCCCGCAAGACGGTCGAGCCGATCGCCCTGGTCAGCGGCACCGCCGTGCGTACCCTCCAAGAGTTCCTTGTCACCGCCCTCTGGGGCCACGAGCGGGCCAGGGCGATCCTGCAACGGCACCTCGCGGGCTTCATCACGAGCCTGCCTGCCGACCCGCTCGGCACCGTCGGCGTCATCGACGAGACCAGTTGTGTCAAGAAGGGCGACCAGACCCCCGGCGTGCAGCGGCAGTACCTGGGCTGCGTCGGCAAACTCGACAACGGCATCGTCACGGTCCACGTCGGCGTCGCCCATGGCCGCTTCCAGGCGCTACTCGACGCCGATCTGTACCTGCCCAAGTCGTGGGACGAGGACCGCTCGCGATGCGAGAAGGCCGGCATTCCCGACGACATGCATTATCAACCCAAGTGGCGCATCGCCCTGGATCAGTTGCTCCGGCTGCACCAAAACGGCATGCGGTTCGACTGGCTGACCTTCGACGAGGGCTACGGCAGCAAGGTGCCCTTCCTGACCGTACTGAGCCTGGTGGGTCAGAAGTTCGTGGCCGAGGTGCCCGTCAACTTCGCCGTGCATGCCGGCGAAGCGGGGCCGTCGCGGAGGGCCGACGAGGTGCTCACCGCCGAGGACGCCAGAGGCGGGAAACGATTCCGGTTCCGCCGCGAGACGCAGGCGGACCAGTGGTGGCGGGCGAAGGGCGTGCCAGTCCAGGTAGCAGGCAGGGCATACACGCTGGTGGTGGCGATCAACCAGGCGACGGCGGAGGTGAAGTACTTCGTGACCAACGCGACGGGGGAGCCGCTGAGGCGGGTGCTGGCCGTGGCGTTCCGCCGCGCGACGATAGAGCACACGTTCCGAGTGGGGAAGCAGGAGGCGGGGCTGATGCACTACGAGGGGCGGCAGCACACGGGGCTGATGAGGCATTTGATCCTGGGTCTGATCGTGATGGGATTCGTGTCGGTCCACACGGACCGGCTTCGGGGGGAAAAATCCAGAGGTGACGAGGGAGCAGGTGTGCCGGGCGTTGAACGTGCGGTGTGGGGCTCTGTTGCGCCGTCGGCGAGGGACGCCGGAGATGGGGCATGTCGGCTTCGTGATCCGTTACCACCAGCGGCGGAACGAGCTGGCCACCCGCTCCCACAAGAAGCGGCGGCATAGATGCATCATCTAAACACGCGCTGTAGTGCTAGACTCCTCCGCGACTCTGATCAGCCGAGCAAGTGCGTAATTACATCCCCTCCCTACCTCGATGTCACTAACTTCGAGGAGGACCAGTGGCTTCGGCTCTGGTTCCTGGGAAGCAGAACCCATCCAACTTACCGGTTGATTTCACAAGATGATCGCCACGGACGACCTGAGAAATACTGGGGTCTGATCT
>JANXSH010000293.1 GCA_025356615.1 Planctomycetia bacterium
CGGGCCGCCGGCGTCATGACCGAGGACCGCTCGACCGGCGGACGGCGACTGCGACGGCTCTTCTACCTCATCGACCCGCAGCGCCGGTCCGGCAGTATGAGCCTGTGGGTCAATCCCGTCCTCGTCAAGGAGTTCCGCTCCCGTCGGTTCGGACGGTCGCACTGGACGTTGCGCCTCATCGCCGTGTGCGCCATCCTGTCGCTGGGGTTGAGCTACATCGCGGCCTCGGGGGCGCTGGGGTGGGGATTCGAGCAAATCGGCGGCGCGCTGGTCTTGCTGCAAATCGCCCTACTCATCCTGTTCGCGCCGAGTCTGGCCGCCGGCCTCATTAGTTCCGAGCGCGAGAGCGGATCCTGGGAACTGCTCCGCGTGACTCCGTTGTCCCCCGGCACCATCTTGCGCGGGAAGCTCCTGAGTGTGGCCTGGCCTCTCCTGCTCCTTCTGTGTGCGACCCTGCCGGGCTACATCGTCATGATGACCATCAAGCCGACCCTGATCCATCAGATGCAGCGTGTAATCATCTGTCTGGTTCTGACCGCCGTGTTCTCCGTGTTGCTCAGCGCCGCGACCAGCACCTTCTTCCGCTCCAGCGCGACGGCAACGACGGCCTCGTACCTGCTCTTGCTGACGATCTGCATCGGCCCGCTGCTCATCTGGCTGGGCCGCGAAGCGCCGTTCGGTCACGCGACCGTCCAGGCGGTGTTGACCATCGACCCCGTGGCCGCCGCCCTCCAGGCGTCCGAGACGCGGGGCTTCACCGAATACGACCTGATCCCCGCCAACTGGTGGTTCGTCGGCTCTGCCTGTTTCGTGCTGCTCGTAGTCCTGCGCGTGCGAGTCTGGCAGTTGAGCCGACCGGAGTGATTCCATGACGACGACCCCCCGCCCGTTCTTGACGTGCCTCCTGACGGTATGCCTTCTAATGTGGGCTGGCCCCGTGGCGGCGCAGAGCGAGTGGATCGACTCGCCCATGTACCGCGACCCCGATTTGCCCTTCCTCCCGCCGGTGGTCTACGTCCTTCCCGAGGCGACCTGGCGGCTCTGGCTGAAAGCGCTCGAGCGACCCGAGGCCGACTTTCGCTGCAAGGCAGCGGACGCCATTGCCCTGGCGCACCGACTCGGTTTCAAAGGGCTGGAGGCCACGATCCCCAACCTCGTCGCCGCCTCGAAACGCGAACAGCCCCCCGTCGTTCGCCTCGCTATCGCCCGCGCTCTGATCGCGCTGGACGCCAAACAGGCTGCGTCCGACCTCTGGGAGCGAGCTGCGACAGGAGGGATCGACCTGCGCGAGGCGGTCGAGCCGGCCCTGGCGCGGTGGGACCATGTCCCGACGCGCACCGCCTGGCTGGAACGTCTCAGCGACCCCGCAACGCAACCTCGCAACCTCGTGCTGGCCATGCGCGGCCTGGCAGCTGTCCGGGAGACCCGCGCCGTAGACGGGTTGCGCAAACGGGTGATGTCCACCCAGACAATCGCCCCCGTCCGCCTCGAGGCTGCCCTTGCGTTGAGCCTCATCCGCACCGAGGGACTGGAGAACGACGCGAAAACGCTCAGCGCCGACCCCTCGCCGCGCGGCATCCCTGCGCGGTTGGCCGGCGTCTCACTGCTCCGCCGTCACCAGGGCAAGGCGGCCGTCGATTTGCTCCAGACGATGGCGAAGGACAAGGATCCGAGTGTTGCCGCCCTTGCCGTCGCCCGCCTGATCGCGATCGACCCGAAGCTGGCCTCCGGGGTCCGCGACTCGCTCCTGGCGAACCGCGACCCGGTCCTCCGCGCGCAGGCGACCGAGATCCTTCTGAAGGTCGTTACCGCCGACAGCCTCGCCCTCCTCACCCGGCAACTCGACGACCCGCACTCGACCGTTCGCGGCAAAGCCCGCCTCGCGCTGAACGAGCGGGCCGTGAAGGGCGGGCAGCGGAAGGAGGTGATCGAGAACGTCACCTCGGCGCTCGCCTCGAAACAGTGGAGGGCACAGCAGCAGGCGGCGATGTTGTTGACCGACCTGGGCCACAAGCCGGCCGCCGCACGGATGGTAGAATTGCTCAGGGCCGACCGGCCTGAAGTGTTCGTAACGGTCGCATGCGGCTTGCGGCGACTGGCCGAGCCGACCTCTCTGCCGGGCGCACTGGCCTACCTGGAGGAGGAGTACAAACGCTTCAGCGTCGGCAAACAATTGCCCAGCCGGGAAAGTGTCATCCCCATTATGGAGGATCACCAGTTGTCTCAGCTGCTCCAACTCATGGGGAAGCAGAAGTACATCCGGGCCGAAGCAGTGATGCGGTCGCTGGTGCCGAGAAACAGTGCGATCATGACCTCGGAAGCGCGAACCGCAGCGGCTTGGGCACTAGGAATCTTGCATGAAGTCAAGTCGGTCGCCGACCTGACGGGTGCCTTGGAAAAGCGGCTAGCCGACCTTACGGGTGCCTTGGAAGAGCGGTTGAACGACATGGCGCTCCCGCCGGAGAGCACCGCCGTCCGTCAGATGTGCGTGATTTCGCTGGGCCGACTGAAGGCGAAGGGATCCCTGCCCCTCCTGAAAAAGTTCGCACCCCAGTATGAAATTACTGAGGATCTGATGAGCAACGCCGGCATTTGGGCCATCCAGCAGATCACCCTCGAGCCCATTCCCGCTTCGAAGCCTCGCGAGGCTATCATAACCAGGAACTGGTTCCTCGTCGCCAACGAGTGAAGCTCGAGGCGTCAAACGAACGACTCCAGCGCGTCGCGTTCGGTCTTCATGATCGTGAACCGGCGGCGAAGGTTCATGATGTCCACGATCTCATCGACGATCGGCGTCAGGTCGGACATCACGAGTCGGCCGCCCTGTTGCGTGACGCGGCTGTTGAGGGAGATGAGCTTCCCGATGGCGTAACTGGCGAACACCTGTAGGTCGGTGAAGTTGATGACCATGCGAGTTCGCCCGCTCTCGAGGAGGCGGTCGATCTCGTCGAAGATGCTGCGGATGATGCGTTCGTCGCGCAGGATCTTGACGGTGAAGCGGACCACAGCGATGCCGCCGACATCGGTCCACTCGAAGGCCATGACGGGTTGAGGGGCGGACATGGGAACCTCTCCGGGAAAGCGTCCTGTCAAGATACCTGACAGGATACGACCTCTCGGGACGACTCGCAAGGGGTCGGCTTGAGCCGGAGTTCTCGGACGATCGCCGGCGGGACGTTCATGAAGACACGTTCGCGGCGAACTTGATACGCCTGGACGTATTGCGAGACGAGTCGCCCGACCCGGAAGAGGCGACGGCGCTCGCTCTTGCTGACGAACGGGGCCTTGAGCCGGCGGACGAGGGCGTACTCGAAATAGGTCAGCGTGCCGTCGGGCCGGACGAGGCGCTCGAGCGAGGCGAAGATCGAGCGAATGTCGCCGGTGGAGAAGTTGTTGAGCGGCAGGCCGGAGACGATGAAGTCGTAGACCGATTCGCCGGGCACCTCCTGCACCGGGGCGGTGATGATGCGAATCTGGTCGCGCTTCGAGCGCATGACCGGGTCGCGCTGGATGCGCTCCTCGAGCTGGGAGGCGAAGTAGGGGTTGATCTCGACGGCGTCGAGAAGGTCGCCCGGCCTCATGCGCTCGATGAGGACGCGAGTGACCGAGCCGGTGCCCGGCCCCACCTCGAGGATCCGCGCGGGGGCGCGGAGACCGTCGAGGGGGCGACTGAGCGCCTTGGCAAGGAACAGGCCGGAGGGCAGTAGCGCACCGGTGTGGTGGAAATCTCGTCGGAACTCTCGAAAGAACCGCGTGTACTCTGCCCAAATGCTCATGCGTCCCGGCCTCGTGTGAGCAGCAGGTGTTCGATGAGAGTAGAATACGCGACGGGGGGCGGGAAAGCAACGAAGTCGAGAAATCTTCCTGCGCGGATCGATTCCTCGCCGCCCCGCCTTTTCAACGCCCGGCGAGGCGTTGGCGCTGGAGCGATTCCGCGACCGCCTGGCGCAACCAGGCACCTTTCGCCTCTTTCGCCAACGCCTCCAGCGCCTGCCGGGCTTCGGCAGTCCCCATCAACTCCAGCGCCTCCAGCGCGCGGCCCACCCGGAGCATCTCCGGCGGGGATCCTTTCGCAGCCTCCTCGATCAGCTTCTCGAGGCGGGACT
>JANXSH010000303.1 GCA_025356615.1 Planctomycetia bacterium
CGTCCGCAAACTCGGCGTCCTCCGGCTGGAAGACGCGATCCGCAAGATGACATCGCTGAACGCCGCGAAACTCGGCATCGCGGATCGGGGCACGTTGCGACGGGGCAACTACGCGGACGTAACGGTCTTCGACCCCAAGACGGTGATCGACCGGGCGACCTACACCGAGCCGTTCCAGTACGCCGAAGGGATCGAGTACGTCGTCGTCAACGGCGAGCTGGTGTTGGAGAAGGCGAAGCACACCAAGAAACGGCCGGGCCGCGCCCTTCGGCGCGGGTCGTGAGGCTGGACGTTCCCCGAAGTCGGGCAAGCCGCGATTCGGGGCGGGGTTTTCCTTGCATTGCCGCGTGCGATCCGGTAGACCTGAGTTACACCCGTGGCGATCTATCCGAATCGAGGAGTTCGACCCCATGCTGCATATGCGATTGGCCGTCCTGGCGCTGGCGATGATCGGCGTCGCCTACGCCCAGGACAAGAAGCCCGACGACAAGAAGACCGACGACAAGCCGACGCCGGTCAAGCTCAAGGGCTACCTGCCCCAACACTACAAGAAGCTCGGCCTCCTGGACAATCAGTTGCAGAAGGTCTACAAGATCCGCGCCGACACCAAGGCGAAGACGGACGAACTCAATGCCAAGATCGCGAAGCTGAAGGCCGACGAGAGGGAGCAACTCGAGAAGTCCCTGACGGCCGAGCAACTCAAGCGACTCCGCGAACTCCGGACCGGCGAGAAGCCTACCGAGAAGTGACCCATGATATACCCCTCGCGGTCAGGAATGACACGAGAGGCGAAGGAGCCGCGCACGAAGTGGGCGGTCTCCCTTGTCTTGCCTCGCCAACCCGCTTACTTCGTGCGCGGCTCCTCGTGTCACTCTTGCGCCTGACGAGTATCAATCCCGATGCTCATTCCACTCCCCCTATTTCCCCTTCAGCGCCGTCGTCAGTTTAGCGACAGCGGGCCGCTCGAGGGGGTGCAAGTCGGCGGCGGTGAATTTCAGTTCCTCGGCCTTGGCCATCGCCTTCCTTGCCTCGCGGCGATCCCCGGTTTCCTCGTAGGCCTGGGCCAGGTGGAAGTATTTCGAGGAGGACGGCTCCATCGCCACTGCTTCCCGCAGGTTCTTGAGGGCGAGGTCGCCTCGCTTGTTGACCAGCTGGACGACGGCGAGGGTGTCCAGCAGTTCGGCGTGCGGCCCCTGTTCCTTGATGGCCTTCTCGATGAGTTCCATCGCTTGCTCGTGGTTCCCCTTCAGGGCGAGCAAGTAGGCCAGGTTGTTCAGCACCAGGACGCTCTGGGGCGCTTGCTCGAGAACCTCCCGGTAGCGGACGATGGCCTCGTCGTGCTTGCCGCGTAGATCCTGGATGGAGGCGAAAACGGCCAACAGCATCGGCGACTTGGGGTTCTTCTCGACGTTCGATCTTAGCCCCTCCTCCATCGCCCGGCGCTGGTCCTCCGTGGCCTTCGGCTCGCGGACGATGGCCAGGCTGATCTGGGCCACCAGCATGGGCGGGCAGTCCTGCCAGGAGGCTTCGCACAGCTTCACCGCCTCGGCCAGGCCTCCTTGCCGCGCCAGGTGGTGCGCCAGCAACAGCCGGTACCGCGGGTCCTTCGACTCGGCGGCGAGGGATCGGAACAGCTTCTCCGCTTCCGCCGGCCTGCCGATTTGTTCCAGCAAGAGCGCCGCCAGGTCGATTCGCGTTCCCTTCACCTTCGCGGCCTTCTGGATCTCGCTGACGGCTTCTTCCGTCTTGCCGGTCGCGTGCAGCACGCGGGCACGCAACTCGGCCACTTCGAACGGTCGGGTGCTCAGTTTGGCGAGGCGGTCCACATACGCCTCCGCCTCGGCGGCCCCGTCGTGCCGGAGCAGCGCCCGCACATAGTAGGCCAAATAGTACGAGTTCTTCTCCTGGTCGCGGAGCAGCTCGAGTAGCACCCTCTGTGCCAGCTCCCAGTTGCCGTCCGCCTCATGGAGACGGGCCAGAACGAAACGGGCCTGGGGGGGGACGCCCGTTCGCCCGTCGGAAATGCCTCGGAAGAGCTTGATCGCTTCCCGACCTCGCTCCGGCCGGGTGGCCAGCACGAGTGCCCGCGTCTGGCGGTCCTCGATCGACGCCCCCTTGACCAGGTCCAGCGCTTTGTTGAACTGGACGTAGTTGCCGCCCACCGCCAATTCGATGGCCAAGGCCCGCCTCGCCCACCCGGCGGTAGTCTCGGGGGCGTTGACCTCCGGCAGGAGGAGCCGCTCGAGTAGGAGTCGCGCTTTATCGCGTATTCCGATTCGGAGATAGAACCCGGCCACGGCCTGCATCACCGCCGGGTCGTTGGGTTTGGCATCCAGCGCGGCGGCATAGAACTTGCCGCTCTGCTCCGCCTGACCGAGTGTCTCATAGGCGGACGCCAGCACGAGGGGCATCGGCCCGGCCAGCTGGTTCTCGGCTTTGGTCAACTCGATCTCTGCCCTCTTGGGGTCGATCCGGGCGAGGAGCAGCAGCCACGGGGCCCAGGTTTCGGGCACCTTGTCGTTCAGGTCACGCGCCCGACGGAACGCCTTTTCGGCCTCGGCATTCTCTCCGGCCAACAAGGCCATGTGCCCCAGCCAGGTGTAGTCTTCGTATTTCTTCGAGTCCTTGGCCACCGTCGAGCGGGCGGCCTCGAGGGCGCGCTTGCGGTCTGCCAGCGTGTCGTCCCCCTTCATCGCTCGCAGTTCGAGTTCGGCGGACATGCGGTCCAGACCCCCGACGGCTCGCGCCGCCTCGGGCAACTTTCGCATCAGGGCTTGCGCCTCGAGGATCTGCCCCTGCCCCGCCATCAACTGGATGACCCGGCGAATCACGCTGATCCGGCCTTCGCCCCGCTCCATAGCCGCGAGGTACTTTTCGAGTGCCTTGTCCTTCTTCCCTTCGGCCTCGGCCGCCTCCGCCTCCATGAGCGGCACCGCCCCCCAGGACGGTCGCATGTCGGCCGCCCGCGCCAGGTGTTTCTGGGCCTCCGCGAGCGCCTGCTTCTCCTGGGGCTTCGCCCGGACGGTTAGCATCAGCCGGGCCGCCTCGCCATAGGCGGTAACAGGTCCGTCGCCACCCTCGAGTTTGCGGGCTTCGTCGAGGACCGACTTCAGCGCCTCCGCCTCTCCCGCCTGGTACGTCAATTCCAGCAGCCGTGCCCTCACGCCGAGGTCATCGGGGAGGAGGCGCGCCAGGTCGCGCCAGAGTCTCATCGCGCCGACCAAGTCCCCGGATGCTTGGAAGGCCTGTCCCAACCCGCGTATCAGGCGCTTCTTGTCCGCACTCTCGAAGCGTTTGACTTCGTCTTCCATTTTGGCGAGCGCCCGACGCGATTCAGCCGAGGGCGTCGAGGCCCAGAGCGCGGCGCGGGCCAGGGACAATTCGACTCGTGGCCCCAACTGCTTCTCCGCCTCGTCCAGCACTTCGGTCGGCTTCTTGGGCTGACCGGGCCGACGCGCCAGCCCTACCAAGAAGAGCCACGGCTCCACGCGCTTGGGGTCGCGCTTGCATTCTGCCTCGATCAAGGTGCGTGCTTCGGCCACTTTGCCTCGGGCTGCCAACCCTTCGGCCGTGAGGATCCGCGTCTCATCTGCCGGAAGCCCTCCGAGCAGGCGGTCGAACGGTTCCCAGCGACGTTCGGTTTCCGGCAACCGGACGTTACGCGCCAGCAACAGACGTGCTAGCTCCAGGTTCGATCCCTTGTCTGGCTTTTCGAGCTTGGCGTATTCCGCGATCGCCTCATCGAGCCTGCCGAGGGCGGAAAGGGCCACCGCTGCCGAACGCCGGGCCGCCGCCATCGTGGGGTCACCCTCCAGCGCTCGCCGTGCCGCACGCAGCTGTTGGTCATGACTGCCGAGCTGCTCATAGCAAAGGGCAAGGAGCAAGTCCGTCTGGCGAATGGCTGCGGGAGGCAGGCGCCGCAAACGTGTCTTGTCGAGCGAGGCGCGCGCCTTGCCCCACTCACCTGGCCTCATCAGCGAACGTGCCTCCAAGAAGTCGGCGGCCCACGCCCTCTCGCGTCGGCCCTCGCGCAGGCGCTCGATGACCCCCTTCGTCTCCTTGTCCCGGCCCAGGTCGATCAGGAGGTTGCACAACAGCCATAGCTCCTCTTCGGAATCGGGGAGCTTGGCGACGGAGGGCCGGACCAGGCGGAGCGCTTCGTCTTTCCGACCGGCCTCGAACTCCTGGCGGGCCAGGGCGAGACTGAGTCGGCCCTCGTCCGGGTTGGCCACTCGGCCATGCTCGAGGTGCGCCTTGGCGATGGCCTTTTGGCCCTTGGAGCGGGCGACTTCGGCGGCCAACAGGAACGCCTCGGGTTCCTGCACTTTCAACTCGTTCAGGGCGAAGAGGACCGACTTCTCGGCCAGGTCGTGTTCCCCGATCAACTGGTAGTAGTGGGCCGCCCCCAGTCGGACCTTCGTCGAGCGCGGACCCGCTGCCACCATTTTGGTCACCACCTCGGTGGCCAGCTTGGTCGAGTCGAGGCGGAATCGCAGCAGTTTTGCGTATTCCAGGCAGAGGTCGGCCTGGGCCGGCGCTAGCTCGACGGCCTTGGCGTAGAACTTTGCCGCCTCCGCGTAGTGGCCCTCGCCGACCTCGCAGAGTGCCTGCCCCTGAAGGACCTCGGCGTCCGCCAGCCCCTCTGCGGTGAGGATCCCCAAATGCTCCCGCGCGTCCTTGAATCGCCTGATCGCCAGTGCGATCTGGACGACGCGCCGCCGCACGTCAGTGTACGAATCGTCCTGACGCAACACCTGCTCGAGTAGGAAGAAGGGCCGGAGGCGGTCGCGTGGGGACTTCGCCATGTCGTCCAGCAACAAGCCGTAACGGGCGAGTTCGGCCGTGTTGTTGGTCGGCACCAGCCCGAGGTATTGACCCAGGTAGTTTGCTGCCTTGCGAAAGTCCTTCTCCTCCTCGGCCTCATCGGCCTGAGCCAGCAACGAAATTGCGTTGGCCCGGACCTGGTAGGCGTGGAGGAAGTGAACGCCGGTGCCCAGCGCGATGCCGCCGAAGAGCAAGATGGCGACAGCGACGAGGTTGAACTTGAAATTGATCTTCACGGGCGTGATCTCGTTTCGGGAGGGTGGAGAGAGTTTGTGCAGGGTGGGCAACAGCAGTAGGTCCGGCGAGCCGAGCCGGACCCAGCCCCGCTTGGCTCGCGGGGCCTACTTCGATCAACGCGCACCAGTCAGGCATTCGTCGAGCTGGGGAACGAGCAGCTGAAGGAAGGCCGGGACGGGGTTGTTCTCTGGGGCCTCATCGGGCTGTGTCAGGCGACGGACGACATAGAGTTTGTAGAGGGCGCGAGCGGGGGCGAACTTCAGCCGTGGGTTGTCCACCGCTTGCCAGCCGGTGGAGTCATTCCAACCATAGTATATCTGAAGGTATTCGGGCAGGGCACCCTTCTTTTCGTACCGCTCGGACCAGAACGTGGCCTGCTTGGAGAGTCCGGCCGCCTCCACCTTGTGGCGCACGCGATCCCCTTTGGGGGTGAAGCCGGACCCGCCGAAGCAGACTTGCGGGCTATGGACGGAGATCGGCCCCGGCCGACCGCAGACGGCCAATACGGTCATGGACTCCCCATTCGTCTCGTGGACGTAGCGACGAAATAGGTGGGCCTTCAGTTCGCCGATGCGGATCTGGCGCGCATCCAACTCCTCGTCGCTCCCCTTCCACGGCCCCACCACGAGGGGTAGACTCGACAGCCGATCTTGGGCCTCGGTCAGTTCAGGCGAAGTCACCCACCGATCGGACCACAATCCCTCGGCGACGCCGTATCCTGACAGGAGGATGACGACGATCGAGACGGGCACCATTCTCGGCATGGCATTCTCCAGATGTCAAGAAATATTTCATCCGCAGATTTCGCAGATTAAAGACTAAATGCGGAATAAATTGCTTTCGTGTTCAATCTGCGTAATCTGCGTAATCTGCGGACAAACTCTTTGTATTCCTCGTTAGTGTCCCCTGCCCGCCGAATTGGGGACCGCCAGGCCGTAAACGGCCACTGGGCCGGCTTCGGTCACGGACTGTCGGGGCAGGACTACCCAGGCGAGGGTCTTCAACTCCACCCACAGCATCCCCAGGGCTAGCGGCATCATCAGCCAGCCCGCTAGATCGTGGAAGACGTAATCGGCCCATTCGGCCCCGGCCACCTTGTGCAGGATGCCCGTGACCGTGATGCGGGTGATGTTGCAGAGAAGGGCGATCGGCACGGCGCTGGCGACGAGCATCAGCCTTTCCCACAGCGGTCGGCGGACGACGATGGCGACTGCCGTGGACAGGGCGAAGAAGATGACGAGCATACTCAGGCCGCTGCACGCCTCGACGACTCCCAGGCGGACGGTCCCCATGCGGACGACGTTGCCCTCGGAGAAGGCGGCGAAGCCGAGCGTCTGGAGGACGTAGGTACTGGCGATAGTGCCGACCCGCTGGAGGGGGTGGGCCATTGCCACCTCGAGGCGGAACGGCAGGGGGACCATGAACGCCAGGAAGGCGACCGCCGACCACGACCAGCGAAGGGCCGGCCAACCGCCGAGGAGGAGGATGACCCCCGCAAAGGTCGGCAGGAGGGACAGGGAGTTGAACCAGTCCAGGTAGAGGTAAGTGCCCGCCGCGTTCAGTGCCAGCCCGATGAGTAAGACGGGCAGCCCCCACCAGTTCGCGGCGGGGACGACGCCGGCGATCGAGGCGCGCCGCGACCACAGCAGGTAGGCGGAGAACAGCGGCACGCAGTAGCCGTGCGAGTACCGCGGGTCGTGTTGCCAGCTCGAGGCCAGGCCCGAAAGTACAGGAAAGTAGACCCAGAACAGCAGCAGGCAGGGCAGGCCGAACGCCAACAGCACGGGCGTCGGGGGGAGTAGACTTCGGACACTGCCGGGGCGTTGGGGTTCCACGCGAGCGTCTCCGTGGGGCTTAGGTGAAGCACCGGAATGGGGTAGGTGGTTATTGATTCAATCGCACGGCGAGGCGGGATCGGACACAATCCTGAACGCAGGAACCATTGTGGATCGAATGAGAGTGTCTCGTTCAGCAAGTATAGGATACGGATTTTGGGGAAGAGGGGAAGAGCGAATTTTGGTTGAGGAATGTGCGGGGTGTGGCAAAACTTTCGGGAGCGCGACGAGCCGGAAGCGTACCAGTAGTTTCAAGGATCACGGGAAGGCGACGGTTAGACCCCACCCCCCAACCCCCTCCCCTAAAAGGGAGGGGGAGCCGGAGGCATGTCTGAAG
>JANXSH010000089.1 GCA_025356615.1 Planctomycetia bacterium
GAGGCCCACGCGGTGGGGCGACTTCGCCATGCCGCGTAAGCCCTATCGCTGAACCGCGTGGGCCTCGCTCCGCTCGACCCACCCTACGAGTCCATCAACGTAGGCGCTCCCGAAAGATTTGCCACACCCTGCGGTCTCCACTCTTACGTTTGGACACCCAATCGCAGCCACACCCACGCCACGGGCGCGGCGAACAGGATCGAGTCGATCACGTCCAGCACCCCGCCGAAGCCCGGCAACATCGTGGCCGCGTCCTTCTTGCCGCAGTCGCGCTTGATGAGCGATTCGCCGAGGTCGCCGAGGACGCCGACGAACCCGATGACGACCCCGAACGCGGCGGCCCGGAGATCGTCGCCCAGGATCGGCGACATCACACGATTGAGCAGCACGGCGACGAGCATGGACAGCGCGAGACCGCCCGCAAGCCCTTCCCACGTCTTCTTCGGACTGAGATGAGGCGTCATGCGGTGTTTGCCGAAGGCTCGGCCTGTGAAGTACGCACCGATGTCGCAGCTCTTCGGGACGAAGATAACGAGCATGAGTGCCGTCACCCCGACGAGGGGGTCGTCCCCCCTGGTGCGCATGCTGTAGTACCAGCGGAGATCGACGAGGAACGCGGGGAGCAGCCCCAGATACGCGACGATGAACGTCCCCAGCGCGATCCGCACGATGCTCCCGTCCGGCTCGCGGAACCGGGCCATCTCGTGGAGGAACGCGACGAGGACGACGAAGGCGTACACGACGACCACCCCGCGCATCGGCTCATAACGCCAGCCGAGGTTCGCGGGCCAGACCGACAGGAGGACGCAGACACACCCGCCGACGGTGAGCCACACCGGCGGGCGCAGGCGCTCGCTCAGGAGCAAGTGCATTTCGATTGCCGCGAGCGCTGCCATGCCGACGACACACACGAGAAGGCAGGGGTAGAGAGGCGCGCCAGTCGTCAGCTCGATCACAAAGTCGCCGACGAGGATTCCGACGGCAACGATCGCAAGGATCGTGCCCATGACGAGGCGCGTTCGGACTTCGCTGGACGGCGCGGGGAGGGTCACTTGAGGCCACCAAATCGGCGTTCACGTCGGGCGAAGTCGTGCAGCGCCTGACGCAGGGTAGGGATGTCGAAGTCGGGCCAACAGCGCTCCGTGACCCACAACTCCGCGTAGCTGATCTGCCAGAGCAGGAAGTTGCTGACGCGCAGCTCCCCCGCCGTGCGAATCAACAAATCCGGGTCGGGTATGCCGGAGGTGTAGAGCGACGACGAGAGGACCGCCTCGTCGATCTGGTCGAGGTCGAGTTTCCCGTCGCGCACCCGCGCGGCGATGGTTCGGACGGCGTCGATGATCTCCGTCCGCCCGCCGTAGTTGATGGCGAGGCAGAGGCCCATGCCGGTGTTGTCGCGGCTCTGTTCGATGCTCGTGTCGATCTCGCGGAGGACGTTCGCGCTGAGGCCGTCGCGCCGGCCGATCACCGAGAGGCGGATGTCCTGGCCCATGATCTCGGCGCGCTCTTCGACGAGGTATTGCTCGAGCAGCGCCATCAGGAAGTCGAGTTCGGTCTGCGGGCGTTTCCAGTTTTCGCTGGAGAGGCAATAGAGCGTGAGCTGGCCCACGCCGAGCCGACAGCACTCCTCCACGGTGCGGCGAACACTCTGCACGCCCTGCATGTGGCCCTGGACGCGCGGCAAGCCGCGCTGGCCGGCCCAGCGCCCGTTCCCGTCCATGATGACGGCGACATGGGCGGGCAGACGCGCGGGGTCGAGGCCGGCCTCGGCGAGTCGCAGGAGCGTGTCGGGGGTGAAGGCGGCGGTGGTCATGGAGTCGCTCATCCGAAGAATAGAAGCCCGACGCGCAAGCGAGGGTGAGGGCGCACTCATCGGGGCAAGGCAATGTTCCCTCGCTTGCGCGTCGGGCTTCGACGGAGAGACTCTCCCTCGCTTGCTATTCAGAATATACCCTACTACGCCCGGATCGTCTGCGCCCGGTCGGGGCCGACGGAGACGATCGCGATCGGCAATCCGACGATCTCGCCGAGCCGGTCGATGTAGCGCCGGGCGGCGGCGGGGAGGTCGGCGAGGTTGCGGGCCGCCGTGATGTCCTTGCCCCAGCCGGGGAGCGTCTCGTAGATCGGCTCGCATTGCGCGAGGAGGAAGGCATCTCCTGGGAACGTTTCGATCCGCTTCCCGTCGAGTTCGTAGGCGACGCACACCTTCAGCGAGTCGAACTGCGCGAGGACATCGAGGAGCATGAGGCAGAGTTCGTCGACGCCGTTGAACGCCGCCGAGTGCCGGACGGCGACGGCGTCGAACCACCCGCACCGCCTCGGCCTGCCGGTGACGGTGCCGTACTCGCGACCGACGCGGCGGATGGCCTCGCCTGTGTCGTCGAGGAGTTCCGTGGGGAACGGCCCCCCGCCGACGCGGGTCGAGTACGCCTTGATGACGCCGAGGACGCGCGTCAGGTGTCTCGTCGGGACGCCGGAGCCGCTCCAGATGCCCGCGACACTGCTGTTGGAGCTTGTCACATACGGATAGGTGCCGTGATCCACGTCGAGGAGGCTGCCCTGGGCGGCCTCGAAGAGGATGCGCTTGCCCTCACGGACGGCGGCGAGCAACAGCGGGGTCGTGTCGCGGACGTGGGGCCGGAGTCGGTCGCCGTGGGCGACGTACTCGTCGGCGAGGAGATCAGCGTCGAAGGGCTGGAACGAGGGGCCACCCAGCGCGGCGAGGACGCGGTTCTTGTGCGTGACGATGGCGCGGAGTCGATTGCGCAGGTGGTCGGGGTGCAGCAACTCCTCGACGCGGACGCCGTTGAGCCGGCCGAGTTTGTCTTGATAGCACGGGCCGATGCCGCGTTTCGTGGTGCCGATGGCCTGGGTCGTGGCGGCCCCCTCGATCAGTTTCTCTTCCTCCATGTGATAGGGAAAGATGACGTGGGCGTGGTTGCTCACGAGGAGGTTGTCGCCGACGGCGAGGCCGGCCTTCGTCAGCCCCGAAACCTCCTCGGTGAAGCGCGGCGGGTAGACGACGACGCCGTTGCCGATCACGGAGGTGATGTGCGGGGAGATGACGCCGGTGGGCAGGAGGGAGAGCTTGAAGGTCTTGCCGTCGCGGACGACGGTGTGACCCGCGTTGGCCCCGCCGTTGTAGCGGACGACGAAGTCGTGTTCCTCGGTGAGGATATCGACGATCTTGCCCTTGGCCTCATCGCCCCACTGGAGACCGACGACACTCGAACACGGCATGGACTGACCTTTCACTGGCGAGAACGCCCCCGCACGGAGAGGTTGGCGGGTCGAAGCCTCGTACCGGATTGATCTAGATGCGAGGGCACACTGTGGCAAGAGGGCCGAATCCGGTTGCAAACTGCCTGCCGCCTCCGTAGTCTAAACTGCTGCAAACGATATTTTCGGATCTGATGATAGGGAAGAGACCACATGGCAAAACAACGACCTCGGAGCCGGATGGAACTGCGGGCCGAGGCGGAGGCCGCCGAGGCCCGCGATCGAACCGCCAAGAAGGACGGCGACGACGACGACGATTTAGGCGACATAGCCGAGGTCGCCGAGCCGGACGCCGAGGCCGAGGGCGACGCCCCGAAGAAGAAGAAGGCGAAGGCGAAGAAGACGACCGTCCCCAAGCCGCGCAAGAAGGCCGTGAAGATCGTCCGCAAGCGCGTCGTCTGGGTGGTCTTCGACAACGCCAACAAGAAGATGGGTCAAGCGTTCGACTACTCCAAGAAGGCCGACGCCGAGGCCTACGCCGAGAAGCTCCGCACCGAGAAGAAGGCGACGTACTTCGTCCAGCCGGTCAAGGAAGAGATCGCGGCGTCGGAATGATCGTGAATGAACAGGGACGAGGGGGCAACCTGCCTTTCCAGGCTGACCTACACGGGTCAGTCTAGATGACCGTTTCATAAGTCCGCTGCCAGTGATGGGAGGGCGAGGCTCCTGCCGAGCCGTGCGACAGGCCCGTCGAGGGCAGAGGCGACCGTCTCCGAACGTGCCTGCGGCTCGGGAGGGCGAGGCTCCTGCCGAGCCGCGCGACAGGCCCGTCGAGGGCAGAGGCGACCGTCTCCGAACGTGCCTGCGGCTCGGCAGGAG
>JANXSH010000326.1 GCA_025356615.1 Planctomycetia bacterium
TATCCCTTCGACGGGCATGATGTCGTCACCGAAGGGGGTGTCAAACAACTCCTCGAAGGCCGGCTGGTCCACAAGATCAGCCCCCCCGAGCCGATGGTCGTCAAGGCCGACGGCCTCGCCGCCGGCAAGGGCGTCTTCGTCTGCTCGACGACCGAGGAGGCGCTTGCCGCCATCGAGCGGATCATGGTCCGCGAGGAGTTTGGCCGCACCGCCGGGCGACAGATCATCATCGAGAAGAAACTCGAAGGTGAGGAGGTCAGCCTGTTGGCCCTGGTCGCCGGCCGGTCTATCGTGCCGCTGCCGCCGACGCAGGACCACAAGCGCGCCTTCGACAGCGACCGGGGGCCGAACACCGGCGGCATGGGCGCGTACTGTCCCGCGCCGGTCGGCACCGCCGAGGTGCTCCAGATCGCCGACCGCGACGTGTTCATCCCGACCGTCCACCACATGCGGCAGCGCGGCACGCCGTTCCTGGGTGTCCTCTACGCCGGGATCATGGTCACGCCCCAGGGGCCGCGCGTGCTGGAGTACAATTGCCGATTCGGCGACCCGGAGTGTCAACCCCTGCTCATGCGCCTCCAGAGCGACCTGCTCGACCTGATCGAGGCGTCGCTCGACGACCACCTCGACGAGGTGGCGCTGAAGATCGAATGGGATCCGCGCCCGGCGGTCTGCGTGGTCATGGCGTCGGGCGGCTATCCGGGGCCGTTCGAGAAGGGGCACCTCATCAGCGGCCTGGGCAAGGCTGCGGCGATGGAGGACGTGAAGGTCTTCCACGCCGGGACGAAGATCGAGAAGGACCGCGTCGTGACCGACGGGGGCCGCGTCCTCGGCGTCACCGCTCTCGGCGACACGCTGGAGGAGGCGCGGGCGCGGGCCTACGAGGCGTGCGCGGCCATCACGTTCAAGGAGGCCCACTACCGCAAGGACATCGGGAGCAAGGGGGTGGGGGCGAAGACGGTGTGACGAGAACAGCGATGGTGGTTCCGGTCAGGTACGGACCTCGACCACATCGCCGGGTTGCGCCGTCGCCAAGGTCGCCAGCACGCCCGGCACCAGGGGCAACAGGTCCACCAGTTGATTGCCCGTCGCAACCATTATGACAACCGCAACCCCAGCCGATTGTAGATTCTGTTGGTGCGGGATGCTTTGATCCACGGTGAGCAACACATCGAACCCGGCACCGGCCATCAACGCTATTAGTTCGCCGTTCTTCTTGCCGGACCATCCCTGTTGGGGCACCGTGCGGGTTGTGTGACCGATTAGCAAGCGTCCGAGTTTTCTCGGCACGCACTCGTCAAGCAGGACGCGCATGATCCACCATTGCTTGGGCCGCCTGTCGAAGGGCCGTGACCGCCTGCTCTCGGCTGACTGACGGGAAGTCGTCCAGGAACTCGGCCAGTGGCTCGCCCCCGCAGAGGTAATCCAGTAGCGTCCGAAGAGGAACGCGCGTGCCGACGAATACCGGCACGCCTCCCATGATGTCGGGGTCGCTGTGGATCACGGACACGCTGGATGTCATGGACGCACCTCTTGAGGAGCTTGGGTCGGCGGGACGCTATCGCACCGTCGCAGGCTGGCGAATTCCGAAGGAGACTCGCTTCGTACTCGGATACACCTGGAGGTCGGACACCTCTGTTTCCGGGCCGTTCGCGAACGCTACCCGCAGTCGAAGTCTCCCGATCTTTTCTTCGATCTCGTCGGCAACGCTGAACACCTGGCCTTCCACCATTTCCTCGAACTCCTGAAAGAGCTGCTCGAGTTCCGGGGGCGTCGCGTCCAGGCAAATGGTCCCACTAAAGAGGTCGCCGACTCGGGTGACATCCAGGACGGCGACGTTGGCCGAAGACGGGTCGAGAAGGTAGCCACGTTGAGTTAGCATTGGTTAGTGCCCCGTCGTGTTGGCGAACCGTGCCGTCAATCGTCCATCTTGTCGGATAGCTCGCCGAGGATATCGGGATGTTGCTGATTCCAGTTTTCGCCAAGGTGCTCCCATAGAACGACCAGGCCGAGCAGTTCGGGACCGGAGTAGGCCAGGAAGCTTTGATGACCCTTCATCGCACACCAGAGGGAACCATCTTCGGCTTCTTCGAGCCAAAGATCGTAACCTTTTTGCCGGAGAACGATTAGGCTAGGGTTGTATGTGTTGCCGGAGGCGACGAGGCTCGATCGAGTTTTCGTTTCCAAAGTTATCTCCTCGACCCTAGTTGGTTGGTTGCACGAGTCCTTCCGGGATCTGGCCTTCGACCAGAAGTTCGCTGTTCCTTCTCATGGCCGCCCGCACATCCGAGGCTTGCCGCGCCAGTTTCCGGGTTCCTGCCTTCATCGCCGCATACACTCGATCCAGATCCCAGATACGGATGACGCCCTTCGCTTCCAATTTCAGCAAGGCATCGAAGTCGATCTTGCTGACATATTGATTGTCCGAGGCCGACGTGAATTTCCGAGCGATCTTGACTTCCAGCGTGAGCGACACATACCGACTGCTCCGGT
This sequence comes from Planctomycetia bacterium, assembly GCA_025356615.1. Lineage (GTDB taxonomy): Bacteria > Planctomycetota > Planctomycetia > Gemmatales > Gemmataceae > JANXSH01. The sequence continues at coordinate 2,494 of JANXSH010000326.1, forward strand.
TCGACTCCTTGTGGAGGACGTGATCGGCGAAATCCTGGATGTCTGCCTCGTCCGCTTCGGTGCCCAGCGCTCGACCGATAGGACCACCACGGTAGTTGTCATCGCCTCGAAAGAGATAGTTCCGATGACCCGTGGCGTCGATGGGGGCAACTTCCTCGGCCGTCAAGGGTTCGACTCCTGCCTCGCAGCACGCTCCCAAATCAGATCCTCTTTGCGGGCGACCTGAAGCAGCCCGTCGGTGGGTAACCAACTCTGGAACCCGGCGACCTCGAGACCGGCGTCGATTCCATCCCAGACGAAGTCGTAATCTGCGTCCTCGGGAATCTCGCTGCTGGGACAGCGCGGGGCACCGGGAATTGCGTCACCGTTGCAGTCCGTCGGTGCCCAGAGTTCATCCCACTCGCCGAATGAGCGGATCGATTCCCCACAGCAGTAAAGCGTAGCCTCTCGGACCTGCAACATTTCGTCGAAATGGGTCGCGATGGCCTTCCCGAACTCCAGGGACAACGCCTTGGCCAGCTCCTCGATTTCCTCAGTTGCCGACAGGTGGCGAATTCCCTCGTGCCAGCCGAAAATGACAAACCCCCGATCTGCCGCTCGATACGACTCGAACGACAACGAGTCGAATTCCTCCGGCAGGTTCTCCAATAGTTGAAGTAGGGTGGCCTGCTCGCCAGTTAAAACAACGGTTTCGTAACTCAATCCCATCGGGTTTTCCCTGGGTTAGTTCTCCCGTCCTGGTTCCTTGAATCATCCTATCCCCATACGACTCCCCCATCAATACTCTTTCTGTTTGCCCCCTCTTCACCCCTTGATGACCCCCAGCGGCCGCATCCGGGCCACCTTCTTCGACAGCCCCGCCGTGTCCACGACATCGACCACGTCGTCCACGTTCTTGTACGCCGACGACTGCTCTTCCGCCAGACCCTTCCGGCTCTGGGCGCGGGCGATGATGCCGTTGGCCTCCATCTCCTTGTCGATCCGCCGGTTGCCAGCCGACCGCACGGCCTCAGTCCGGCTCATGAGGCGGCCCGCGCCGTGGCAGGTCGTGCCGAAGGTGCGCTCCATGCTGCCCGGCTGGCCGACGAGCACCCAGCTCGCCCGGCCCATGTCGCCGGGGATGATGACCGGCTGGCCGATGCCCTGGTAGATGCTCGGCACCTCCGGGTGCCCCGCCGGGAAGGCGCGCGTCGCGCCCTTGCGGTGGACCCAGACCTTCTTCTTCTTGCCGTCCACCGTGTGTTCTTCGAGCTTCGCGATGTTGTGGCACACGTCGTAGACGAGGTTCATCTTCATGTCCTGCCACGTCCGGCCGAACACCTTCGCGAACACCTCGCGGGCCTGCATCATGAGCAGCTGCCGGTTGCACCAGGCGTAGTTCGCCGCCGCCCGCATCGCGCCGATGTAGTGTCTGCCCTCGGGGCTGTCCGCCGGGGCGCAGGCGAGTTGCCGGTCCGGCAGGTCGATGCCGTACTTCTCCGGCACCTTGCGCATCGCGTGCAGGCCGTCGTCGCACACCTGGTAGCCCAGCCCGCGCGAGCCGGAGTGGATCATCACGCAGACCATGTCCTTTTCGAGGCCCATGACGCGGGCGGCGTCCTCGTCGAAGACGTGATCGACGACCTGCACCTCCATGAAGTGGTTGCCCGAGCCGAGCGTCCCGCACTGATTCCCGCCGCGCGCCAACGCCTGGTCGCTGACGAGGGACGGGTCGGCCCCGTCGAGGACGCCCTCGGCCTCGGTGTGAGCGATGTCGCTGTTGAACGCCAGGCCGCGCCCCTTCAGGTAGGGGATGCCTTCGCCCATGAGCTGGCGTAGTTCCTTCTGGTCGAATTTATACTTGCCCGTCTTGCCGACGCCCGTGGGGACGGTGTTGAACAGCGCGTCGATGAGTTCGCGCATGTGCCGTTTGACATCGCGGTAGGTGAGGTCGGAGCGGACGAGGCGGACGCCGCAGTTGATGTCGTAGCCGATTCCGCCCGGCGAGATGACGCCGCCCTCGGCGGGGTCGGTCGCGGCGACGCCGCCGATGCAGAAGCCATACCCCCAATGGATGTCCGGCATGGCCATGCTGGCGGTCTGGATGCCCGGCAGGAAGGCGACGTTGGCGACCTGTTCGGGGGCCTGGTCGCGGACGAGCTGCTTCATCAACTTGTCGTTGGCGAAGATCAGGCCATCGACGCGCATCCCCTGGCGGTAACTCTTCGGGATGCGCCAGCAGCAGGAATCGACCTGCTCGAGCGGCCCGGTGAACGATCCCTTGGACATGGTGATTCTTCCCGGCAGGTTCGATGCCACACTTACGCTAGTTATAGGGAGCATCCGCACGGCGTCGAGGTTCACCGAGCGTTGGAAAGGCTCACGTTCCGACACCGTTGCTCGACACCAGCCGTAATTCCCGGCACGTTTGCTCGTAGGCCGACTCCAACTCCAAGGGCAGGCTCTGTCCCGTTTTCAGCCACAACGGCAACGTCGGCAACGGTCGGCCGATCATGAGCGCCTCCTCCCAGATCCCGACTTCGGTTCGATCGTTGCCCGCGACGGGGCGATAGGCGACGGCGTAGAGGTCGGCCCCTCGAGCCATGACCGCCTGGTCCGTGATTCGGCTCATCAACACCGAGTGCAGGTTCGCGTGCCGCGTCGTCACGATGTCCACGACGACGAGACCTACGCCCTCATGTAGGTAGGCGGCACATTTTGAGACGAACGCTTCGCGCTCTGCGGGCCGATCCTTGTTCGAGGGGCTGACGAACGCGACGCAGGCGACGAGCTGCGGACCCTCTTCTTGGTGGTAGATCCGCACTTCTACCGTGTCGGTGGTGGCTGCCATCATCACCGTCGAGGTCGGAGGAGGAGGCGTATAGCCGTTGTTGTCGATGGACACGTCCGCGTTGTCGTCGAATGTCGCGATATCGATCTCCGTGACGAAGGCGCAAAGCGGCTCGGCGAAGAAGCCCGGCGGGAGGAGCCGATTGAGTTGGCCGCTGAGGTAGGTCGCCCAAGCCCCATGAAACGAGGTCCACTGTCGGCGCAGGCTCAGGGGTGGATGGAAGTGATCTCGGAGGGGCATCGCGTGGTCCTCACTCTTCACCTCGAACGCGGATCATCGCACTCGATTGTAGCAGAGAGTGTCGGGATTGGCATGGCGGGTCGAGCCATCGGTCGAGAGGTGGTTAGTTCGCAGTCGCTTCTTCGACGGCTTGAATTGGGTTTTGCGAGCGGATAGGATGGCTCAGGTGAATCCATGCCAATCCGGGGGAGGTCGTTCATGGGTATACTGAGAGTTCTCGCCACCGTGAACCTACCTACAAGTCCAAGCCGAAGTATTGCTTGCTCGTCTTCGGGCCTGAAGCCAAGACGCGCATTTGGCTCGTCGAAGACGGCGACACGCTCCATGTGGACCGGAATGGCAACGGCGACCTCACGGAGCCGGGAGAAGCCGTGGAGGCTACCGAACGACGTGACCTGATGACTTTGGATGAAAAGGGCAACAAGGTTCGTATGCGTTCACGGGAGGGGTAGTCTTGCGACACTGGCTTGCCTAAAATGAATTCCAGATGAACACACCGACCCTACCCTTGGACTTGCTCTCCTCGCTCCCACCCGAGGTCGTCTCCTTTTTGGACTCCCAGGCCAAACGCATCGTCGAACTCGAGGCCCTCATCGCCGACCTTCAGGCCCGCCTCGGCCTGAACTCGTCCAACTCCTCCAAGCCGCCTTCCTCCGTCGGTCCCCATGTCAAGTCCGCTCCGCCCAAGGCCCCTTCGGGCAAGCGTCCCGGCGACCAGCCCGGCCACGCCCGACACGAACGCCCCCGACGCGAGCCTACCCGCATCATCGACGTGAGAGCACCTGCACCTGCGGGCGCTGCGGCTCCGGTCTCCGAGGCGATGACCCCGACCCCGCCTGGCGTCAGGTCGTCGAACTGCCGCCCGTCCGGCCCGATGTCACAGAATACCGCCTGCACACCCTGACCTGCCCCGGCTGCGGGACCGCGACCGCCGCAGAGACCCCGCCGGAGGCGGCCCACGAATACGGGCCCTCTCTCCAGGCCACCCTGTCGATGCCGAGCGTCGGCTACCGCCTGAGCAAACGCTCCGTCCAGGCGCTGGCGGGCGACCTGCTGGGGGTAGACATCAGCACCGGGCAGATCTGCGAGTTGGAACGTCAGACGGCGAAAGCCCTGGAGCCGGTCGCGACCGAAGTCCGCGAGTATGCCCGTAAGCATCGCGCCAACGTGGACGAGACGGGCTGGAAGCAGGGCAAGGCCAAGGCGTGGCTCTGGGTCGCGGTGACGAAGCTGGTGACGGTGTTCGCCATCGCCACTTCCCGCTGCCGGGGGGCGTTCGAGGACTCGAGCGGTCCGTCGTACCGCTGGGTGGTGACCTCGGACCGCTACTCGGCCTACTCGGGCCGACCGGCGAGCCAGAGGCAGGTGTGCTGGGCGCACTTGCAGCGGGACTTCCAGGCGATGATCGACCGGGGCGGGCGGGGCAAGGGGGTCGGGGAAGACCTCCGGGCGCTGGGCGAGGAACTGCTGAGGCAGTGGAAGCGGGTGCGGGATGGGACGGCGACTCGCGAGGCGTTCCGGGTCGATACTCTGACCTGGCTGAAGGGGGAGGTACTCGACGCGCTGGGGCGCGGTGCCGCGTGCGGCTGCGCGAAGACGGAGGGGATGTGCGCGGGGCTGCTGAAGATCGAGGCGGCGCTGTGGACATTCGCCACTGAGGCGGGCGTGGAGCCGACGAACAACGCGGCGGAGCGGGCGTTGCGTCACGCGGTGTGCTGGCGGAAGACGAGTCACGGGACGGCGAGCGCGGGCGGTAGCCGGTTCGTGGAGCGGATGCCGACGGTGCTGGGCAGTTGCCGTCAACAGGGGCGGAACGCGCTGGTGTTCCTGACCGATTGCGTCCGCGCGGAGCGGGATGGCTCGTCTCGTCCGTCCCTCGTTCCAGCTATTCCGTGAACGCATACCCTGAGAGGAAGGCCAGATGTCTCGACCCAAGGAGCCGTCGCCCCTGGTGGATGAAGTTCGACCCTACCTGCACGGGGTGGCCAAAAACCTCATCGACAAGGTCTACGGCCCTCAGGGGCCCGCCTGGGGCACTTCCCTCA
>JANXSH010000376.1 GCA_025356615.1 Planctomycetia bacterium
TGGGCGCGCTTGACCTGCCAGTGGGAAATGTCCTCTGGTTCCCATGCGTGCGGGTGATGATGCACCTTCAAGCCGTGGAGGGCCATCTCTTTTTCGAGGTTGCCGATCGCGTGGTTGATCTGTTGCATCGCTTGATCGCGATGGCCCTTGTAGATCGGATCCCCCTTGTCGAGCAGCTTGTAGATCGCCCGGAGTTGGCCCACATAGATGTGATCGCGTGCGATTTTGAGTGCCTTGTTGAGTTCGTCGATGGCGGTCTTCAGGTGGCCGCTGGATGAGGTGCGCCAGCCCGTCGAGGGCAAGCCCGACAGGTTTTTTCGGTTGGCGACCAGGTTCGTATGGACGTATTGGACTTTGAGGTCGGAGAAATAGATGGGCATTGGGAGTTGCGCGTGACTGTGGCCCTTGAGTCCGCGCTTATTCAGTTCCTTCTCGAGGTCACCGATGGCGGCATTGATCTCCTTCATCGCATTGCCCTTGTGGCCTGCGTAGATCGGATCGGCTTTATCGAGAACCTTGAAGGCGAACTGCAATTGGTGGACGATGGCAAGATCCGTGGCCAAAGCCAAGGCGTGATTCAATTCTTTGATGGCGGTGTTGATGTGGTTGGACGCATTGCCGCGCAGCGGCGACTTCGCCATCCTGCCCAAGTGACCCGCCACGGTGCCGAGTTGTCCCCTGGCGAAGTAGAGATAGGCGTGAGCGGTAGCGTCCGATTGGGGACCATTATACTTGTGCGTAAGCGGCTTCTGGCCATGCTTGTGCATTTCGGTTTCGAGGTCCGCGATGGCGAGCTTGATCTCTTTCAGCGCATTGTTGCGATGCCCGCCGTATCGGACGGCTGTTTGGTCGATGAGTTGAAAGACACCATGCAGTTCGTGGACGAGGGCCGAATCCAGTTGGACGACGGGTGGAACCGTCTTCGTCTTCTTGGGGGGCGGGTCCTTCTTCTTGGGGGGAGGCGGCCCCTTCTTCTTAGGGGCGTCGAAGCCGTCGGAGATACTCACGAAGATGGTGAAGATCGCGACAGCCAGCAGAACTTTCAGGAGTCTCATTACGTTCCTTCATCTAGGGTGAGCCCCCATTGTGGGGGTAGGGACGGAAGGATGAAGCGGTTTGGTTGGATGTAGATATTTGTAACCACGGCCCGGTCGCGTGACAAGAGGGTATTCTCTATTTCGTGCGAGATTCTCGCCGAAGCATCGTCGGTCCGAGTTTCGAAGCGGATTCCATTCCCACCAGCCACGCTGTCTCTTCGCTAGAGCGAGGGCGCTCTCAGCGATCGGGGAAGTCGTCTTTCTCCCCTCGCCCCACGACGGGGACGCGCACCTCGCTGACGATCTCATGAAGCAGCGCCGCCGTCGTCACCTTGCGCAGCCGGCTTTCGGGCCGCAGGATGACGCGGTGTCCCAACACGGGCTGGACCATGCGTTTGATGTCGTCGGGGATGACGAACGCCCGGCCGTTGATCGCGGCCATCGCCTGGCCGGTGCGGAAGAGCGCGATCGAGGCGCGCGGGGAGCCGCCGAGTTGGATGTCGTCGTGCATGCGTGTGCCGTGGACGATCTCGAGGAGGTAGCGCCGGACCTTGTCATCGACGTGGATTTCGCGCACGGCGTCCTGGCAGGCAACCCACTTCGCGGCGGAGACGACGGGGCTGATTTCGTCGATCGGGTGGCCGAGTTGCAGTCGGCCTAGCATCTTCGCCTCCTCCTCGAGGGTAGGGTAGCCCAGGCTGAGGCGGATGAGGAAGCGGTCGAGCTGCGCCTCGGGCAGGGGGAACGTTCCCTCGTGATCGATGGGATTCTGCGTGGCGACGACGACGAAGGGCGGCTCGAGGGTGTAAGTCTGCCCATCGACCGTGACGCGGCGCTCGGCCATCGCCTCGAGCAGCGCCGCCTGCGTGCGCGGCGTGGTGCGGTTGATTTCGTCGGCGAGGACGGTCTGGGCGAAGATCGGGCCGGGCCGGAACTCGAACTCCGTCGTCTTCTGGTTGAAGACCGACACGCCGGTCACGTCGGTCGGCAGGAGATCCGGGGTACACTGCAAGCGTTTGAACGACGCCCCGACGGAGCGCGCGAGCGCGCGGGCGAGCATGGTCTTGGCGACGCCGGGCACGTCCTCGAGGAGGATGTGCCCCTCGCAGAGGTAGGCGACGAGGCAGAGCGTGACCTGCGAGCGCTTGCCGATGATGACCTTTTCCATGTTCGCCAGGATCTTCTGGACCGTCCCGACCACGTCGGCCGCGGCGGGTTTGCGGGCTTCGCCCCCCGAATCGATCCTGGACATGCAGAGCCTCGCGTTGAGAGTCG
>JANXSH010000405.1 GCA_025356615.1 Planctomycetia bacterium
GGCAACGCGAGCCAGAAGAGTGAGGCAACCAGGGCAGGTTACGACTTCCATACCAGCAGACTATCAAGTCGGACGGCTTCTGCCTTGCTGATAGCCTGAAATTCGGGTGAACGGTTACCGCGATTCCAGTGAATGCCCTAATGACTCCAGGTCGGCTGGCGGTCAATCATCCTACTTCTTGGCCGACTCCGCATACCACGCCAGCGTCTCGCGCAACCCGTCCTCGAACTTCACCCTCGGCTGATACCCCAGCATCTTCACCGCCTTGCTGATGTCCGCCTTGCTGTGGCGGATGCGGTTGCGGAGTTACACTCAGTTCTTGCCGAGAATCAGGTCGAGTGCCCAACATCCGCGAACGTGAGGGCCAGGCTCGCGCAGATGGGCAAGCAGATCCTCTTCGTCGCAGCCCGCATCCAACAGCGCATCCGCCAGGATGGGCAGGCGATCGAAGGCTTTATCCTCGTAGATCGCCAGGGCGAGCTTCGCGACGATGCCCTCTGCGTAGACCAGCCATTCGGGTCGGACGACGAGATTCCTTGGTAAGGGCAGGAGCGACCACTGCTGAGGATTATTGCTGACCCCTCGATGCTCCCAAGGCAACCAACAGCTTTCACAGCTCGGAGGCCCGAGATAGGCACCGAACACGTCGCGGAGAAGGATCGCCTGTGCCCGTTCCTCAGCAGCCCTGGCTTCAACTTCGGCATCGTCCATTCGAGGCCCCGCAACACCGCTGCGTAAGCTGTAATTGACAGCGTTAATCGTGGCCCGTCCGGGGAAGTCCTGTAACAGATCATCCTCCGCCGAGACCACGGGGCGTGGAGCAATCTCCATCAGAGATACTAGCGCCGCAGACGCGGCGCTGCATCGGCATAAAACGGCGGCGTAGACGGGCGTCATACAGAAGTTTGCCTCCGCCTCGGCGACGTATTCCTCACGCCATTGCTCTTCTGCGGCTTGCTGGGCGGGACAGCGGACGGCTGTGACTTCGGTTTCTTCCGCGTGGCCGTCGGCGAAGCGCTCGGCGACCTCGACCGCGCGGTGACTTCGCTCGTCCGTAATGAGCGTTTCGATCCGCCGACAGCAAGCCACCGCGTACAGTCGCCATTGGCGGTCGCTCCCTTTGTCGCGAAGGAAGCACAGTAATGGCAATGGATCGTTCACCCTTTGCCAGTCGTCTTGGGTTACCAGGCCCACGCGAACGGTGCCCTCTCGGCCGAGCAGAGCATCCACGACCCAACAGCCGCGTACATGCAGCCCTGGCTTCCGGCAGTGATCCAGGACGGCTCGGTTACAACAGCCCGCCCGCTCCAGGGCTTCCGCCAGAGCGGGAAAGTTGTCGTACTGACCTTCATTCGTCATCTTCCGCGCGAGGTTCGCTGGGTGACGCCCCTCGGTAGACAACCACGCAGGCTCGAAGGAGAAGGGCGTCGAAAGGTCTCCGACGATGTCACGGAGGAGATCACGCTGAAGTGCGTACTCTGTATCACGAGCGACAGCCCAGGCGGGATCGTCCGGCCTATTCGACACGGAGGCCAGGCCGCGTGCGGCGAAGTCAGATGCGAAGAATGCCCCTCCTGCGGTGCCCAATTCCCGCGCGGCGCTGTGCATTAATCTGGTCGTCCCCTCAGCAATTTCGCGCGAGTAAGATTCCACGACAGGCCGCATTACCTCGTCGAATTCCGCCTGAGTCGTCTGGCCATCCGCCAGGCACTCCGCCGCCTCGACCACCCTCCGAAGCCGGGGATCAGTCATCACATGCCAGCCGCGACGACAACATGCGGCACCGAAGAGGATGAGTTTTCGAGGTGCTGACCTGCTCTCGGCGAGAGCGATCATGGAGTGGAGGTCCGTGCAATCGAGCCATTCCTGGGCGTTCATCGGACACCTCACACTTCCAACGACTTGTACCACGCCAGCGTCTCGCGCAGCCCGTCCTCGAACTTTACCTTCGGCTGATACCCCAGCATCTTTACCGCCTTACTGATGTCCGCCTTGCTGTGGCGAATGTCCCCTGCGCGCACGTCGGCGTGTTTCGGCGTGACGTTCGTCCCGAGTTGGCGATTGAGCGCGGCGATCAGGTCGAGCAAGGTCGTGCCGTGTCCGGTGCCGATGTTAAAGACCTCGCCCGAGACGCCGGGTTTCTCCGAGGCGAGCATCAAGACTTGGACGACATCACTTACATAAGTGAAGTCGCGCGTCTGCTGGCCGTCGCCGAAGATCGTCGGCGTTCGGCCCTCGCCGAGGGCGGCGATGAACAGGGCGATGACGCCGGAATACGGGCTGTCGGCCCGCTGACGGGGGCCGAAGATGTTGAAGAATCGCGTCCGCACGGTCTCCAGGCCATACGTCGCCGAGAACGCCTGGCAATACATCTCGCCGGACAGCTTCGCCGCCGCGTAGGGCGACAGCGGCTTGACCGGCGTCAACTCCGTCTGGACCGGCGCGTCGGGGATGCCGTAGCAACTCGCGCTCGCGGCGTAGACGACGCGCCGCACGCCCGCACGCCGTGCCGCGTCGAGGATATGGAGCGTGCCGGTTGCGCACACCGCATGGCTCTCGGCGGGAGCTTCGACGCTCTTCTGCACCGACGCCAGGGCCGCGAGGTGGAACACGAGGTCCGTCCCCTCGACCGCGTCGCGCACCGTGGCCGCGTCCGCCACGTCGCCGCGCACTAGCTCGACGTTCTCGAGGTGGGCGAGGTTGCTCGGCTGGCCCGTCGATAGGTCGTCGAGGACGCGAACCCGCCGACCTGCTCGAACGAGGCTTTCGACGAGGTGTGACCCGATGAACCCCGCGCCGCCGGTAACGAGAACGAGAGATGCCATGACGCGGAGTCCTGACTCGTGAATGAGGCTCAGCCCAATAATGCCTCGACATACGTCTCAGCGTCGAACGGCTCGAGGTCGTCGAGCTTCTCGCCGATGCCGATGAACTTCACCGGGAGGTCGAGCTTCTGCTTGATGGCGAAGATCGCGCCGCCCTTCGCGGTGCCGTCGAGCTTCGTCAACACGATGCCGGTACACTTGACCGTCTTCTTGAACTGCTCGGCCTGGATGATGGCGTTCTGGCCGTTCGTCCCGTCGAGGATGAGCAACACCTCGTGCGGCGCGTCCTCGATCTGCTTGCTGACGACGCGGTGGATCTTCTCCAGCTCTCGCATCAAGTGCGACTGCGTGTGTAGCCTACCCGCCGTGTCCACGATGAGGACATCGTAGCCGCGCGCCTTGGCGCGGTCGCAGGCGTCGTGGGCGACGGCGGCGGGGTCGCTGCCCTGCGCATTCTTGACCAGATCGACGCCGATGCGGTCGCACCAGATGGTGAGTTGTTCGACGGCGGCGGCCCGGAAGGTGTCGCCG
>JANXSH010000478.1 GCA_025356615.1 Planctomycetia bacterium
AGCCGGAGGCATGTCTGAAGGCGTCACATCAACCACTGGCCGGTTTTGCTCCCCCTCCCCCTTTAGGGGAGGGGGCTGGGGGGTGGGGTCAGCCTCTCACCGGCTTCACCTCTCCCGTTCGACTCGAGCAGATACCAATGGCCGCAGGGGAGAGGAAATGCCTGAAAGACTCCCCACCCCTCTACCCAGAGGTGAGAGATGTATCGCCCCAGACGAGATCCACATCTGGACCGTCCCCCTGTGCGTCGATCCCGCCGAGCTAATTCGCCTCGGCGGGATGCTGTCCGATTCCGAACGCGAACGGGCCGCGCGCTACCTCTACGCGCCGGCCCGCGAGCAGTTCGCGATCACGCGCGCCCGGCTTCGCCTGCTGTTGGCCCGCTACCTCGGCCTCGATCCGACGCGCGTTACGTTCGGCACGTCCAACACTGGCAAGCCGACTCTGCCGGGGACGCCCCTGTCGTTCAACGTCTCCCATACTCGGGGATTGGCCCTCATCGCACTGGCGGTGGGTCTGGAACTCGGCGTCGATGTGGAGAGCGTTCGGGAGCAGCCGACCCACCTCGAAATGGCGACGCGCTATTTCACGCCGGGCGAAGCGCGACGTTTGAATGCTTTGCCTCCAACGGAGAGCGTGCGTGCGTTCTTCCACGTTTGGACACGCAAAGAGGCGTTCCTCAAAGCGATCGGCCTGGGCCTGTCGCACGGACTGGAGCGCTTCGAGGTCAGCGTCCCGCCCGACGAGCCATGCAGGCTGCTGCACATCGACGGGGATGCAGAGGTTGCAGCGAAGTGGACGCTGATGAACCTGGAGTTGGACGCGGGGCATGTGGGAGCGCTGGCTGTGGAGGGACTGGGGTATCGAGTGCGGGTGAGGGGGTGGGAGACGTGATCGAGAAAACGCTGGACAGAAGCGGGGAGGACGCGCGAATTGCGGGGACGTGCCTCCTGCTGGACATTTCGAGATGTCGGACGCCGAAGGTCGTGATATAATCACATCGAAAGGAAATACGACCATGAATAGGAACAAGACGCCAGAGCAGACAACCTTCCAGGTGATACTCCCGGAACCCGTCCTCACCAAGGGTCAGCGAGAATACCAGGCATTCCTGCGTCTCTTGCCGTCCCTGCTGACGACCCACCAGGGTAAATACGTCGCCGTTCACGAGGGTGAGGTCATCGACAGCGACGACAACGATATTGCTTTGAGTCTTCGGGTACGACGACAGGTCGGCTTGATGCCGATTCATATCGGTATCGTCGTCTACCCTCAGCCTGTCGCCCGAATCCCCCATTATCGTGAATACCGATCGTAGGAACACACATGGTACGCTATCGGTACGCGGACGAGGTCAACCCACCTGCACCCTTCGTCAATGTGTGTCTCGGGTGTCCCGTAAGAGAAGTTCGACTCGAGAACCTCCCCGCGATGATCGACACGGGTGCAGATCGCACGGTGTTGCGGTATCGTCTCGTCGAAGAACTGGACCTCCCCTATGATGGCCTGTTATCCGTACAAGGATTCGCCGGCGATGTGGTCCAGTTGCCTGTGTATTTCGCGGAGGTCGGGATCCATGATATGGAACCGGTCCTCGTGCGGGCGGTAGCGAGCAAGACCGAGAAGTGGGTATTGCTCGGTCGCGATGTCCTGAACTTTCATCGCCTCCTCCTCGACGGACCGAATCTAGCCCTGGAGATCGAGCGGCCCGCCATGACGCCGCTCACCCCAAAATCCGGTCCCACTTCGCCCGCTGATACGCCACCTTCTGGGCCGCCGTCATCTTCGTGAAGTCCACCGCGCCGTTGCTCGCAGCTTCCTTCTTCCCGTCGCAGGGGCAGGCGCACGCGCACGCCTCCTTTACCTTGGCAGGCTCCTTCGCCTTCCCATTCGTCGAAGGCGGGATACTAATGACTTTGCCGTTGCCGCCGTAGTTCATGACGTTGGTTTGCAACAGCATGTCGTCGGCGAGGGCGCGTTGGGGTTTGATGTTCAGCGCCTGCAAGACGCCGTGGTAGGCGTGGACGGCCTCCTCGGGGCCGACCTCGCCGTCGGCGATGAGTCGCAGGAAGTGGATGAACGCGAGCTGGTTCTCGGCGTTGTTGATCTTGCGTCCGAACAGGGCGACGCGAGCGCCGTACTTCTTCGCCTCGGCGAGGAGCTTGAAGGCGTCATACGTCGTGCCCGCGCCTCCGCCGAGGATGCCGACGACGAGGTGCGGGTCGTAATGCACCAGCTCTTCCATCGCCTTCGGGCCGTGGTAGACCATCTTGAGGAATCGCGGCCGGCCCCGGCTCGTCACGCCGCCCAGCGTGCGGACGATGGCGTCGTTGATGAACGAGGGCAGCAGGTCCGGCGCGACGGCGTTGGGCGTGTTGGGGTCGAACACCTCGAGGAAGTGCTCGAACCCCTTGCGCTCGGCCTCGATGCGGAACGCCTTGTACTCCTCGAGCGCCTCGCGGTCCTGAACCGTGTCGTTCGTGAACGTGATGCTATACAACCCCAGGTTCGCCCCGAGTTGACGCTCCTCCGGCGTGCAATCGAGATGGCCACACTGGATGTGGTCGAGCGTCGCGGTGCGGAACGGCATCGACGGCTGTGACGGGTAGCGCGCGCCGCGGATGATGTGGATGTCGGTCGTGTCGTTGGCGCGGGCCGCAGGCGTTATGGGGCTGTCGTCGAACAGTCGCCGCTGGATCGTCAGCACCTCGCTCGTGGAGGCGGACAGAAGCATGATATCGACGAACTTCTGCTCGACGATCTGCGTGATGATGTCGCGGAACTCCGCGAGCGTGCGGAATCGCACCTCGCCGGGGTACGACTCCGGCGACCGCCCCGGCGCACCGATGGACAGCGCCATGTCGGCGTCCTTGGCGTCGGCGAGAATGAAATCCTTACAGCCACGCGGGTCGGCGTGGATGCGGGCGAGCTTGGCGTCGAGAGA
>JANXSH010000749.1 GCA_025356615.1 Planctomycetia bacterium
GATCGAGCCGCAACCGTATAAAGGGAGAGTGAATACGGAGAGAAAGACGAACCATCCCGCCGTGTCTTCTTGCTGGGGTACGATTCCCTTGAGCAGACCAACCATGAACTTCAGGGCGTCGTTCCTGAAATGAGGTTCACCGCAGAATCACTCATACGCAATCGCATCCGGTATGCGCAACCGCGTCGCCTGAAAGGCGGGCCACAGTCCTGCGAGGGTCGCCAGGATGATCGAACCGAGGCTCACCAGCCCCGCCTCGAGCCAGGGGATGCGGAAGGCGAACTCGAAGCCGGCTTCGTCGAAGAGCAGGATGTCGAGGACGTACCACTCTAGCAACAGGCCGATGGCGAAGCCGACCACGGCCCCGATCACGCCCATCAGTATCGCCTCCGCGAGGACGGACCAGAGGATCTGCGACCGGGTCGCGCCGACGGCACGCAAGAGGCCCAGTTCGCGCCGCCGCTGGAGGACCGAGATGAACAGCGCGCTGACGACGCCCAGGAGGGCGACCATGCCGACGACGATTTGCTGGGCGTAGGCGAGGCTGTAGACCTTTTGCAGCATCGAATTGACTTCGGAATGGACATCCGCGCGATTGACGATGAACAGCGCTTCTTTCTGGCCGTGGGTCTTCATGAGGTCGTCCCGCACGAGTGCGGCGTCCGCGCCCGGTTTGAGGAACAGGTCGAACACGTCGATCTGCCGGTCCCGGTAGACCTCACGGAACCAACTGCGGTCCATGATGATCGTGCCGCGATTCCAGGAGTAATCGACGACCGTCCCGACGACCTCGACCTCGATCGTCTTACCGTCAGCGGGGAGAGTTAGTTTGTCGCCGACTTTTACCTTGTAGAGGTGGGCGAAGTTGTCGGAGACGACGACTCGGCCCGGTACAGCGAGGTCGGGGAACTTCGCTAGACTCTTCGCGAGGGGCCGATCCTTGCCCAACTTCACGAAGGCATGCGTATCCATTGCAACGAGGTAGATGATGCGTTTCTTGTCCTTCGCGGCGTGGGGGAGGCCCAGCGGATCGTAGTCGAGGCGACAGAATCGCACGGGCAGGACGGTCTCGACGCCGTCGGACGCTTCGAGCTTCTGGCGGAGGCTCTCGTCCATGCTCAGTCCCGCGCCGCCGGAGGTCAGCGAGGAGCCGCACGTCACGAACAGGTCGGCGGCGATCTTCTCCTCGACCCAGCCGTGGATCGCCTCGCGGGTCGATTTGAGGAACCCCGCCGTCTGGACGAGCAAGCCACCCGTCGCGGCGAGCGCTGCAATCACGATGCCGGTTCGGCCGGGGGCGCGGACGAGGTTGTCTGCCGCGAGTCGGCCACCGAGGCCGAGGAAGTGGCGAAACAGCGGCTGGATGATTCGTCCCAACAACGACGCCAGCAGCGGCGTAGCGATCAGCCCGCCGATGAACAGGCACGTCACGCCGGCGAACATCCCCAGGCGATGGGGTAGGAGTTGGCGGTAGATCGCCAGCAAGATCCCCAGGCCCGTAAAGACGCCGATCCCCGCGAACTGTGCGAAGATAAGGAACGGTGTCGCCACCCTCGGGACGCGCCGGACGGCGTCGGCTGGCTCCTCTCCCGCAGCCTCCAGAGCTGGGAAGAGGGAGGCGACGACCGCGACGAGGGTTCCCGAGTTCAGCGCCACCCCGATCAGCCAGCCGGGGATATCGACGCTCGCGCTGTCGATCGGGACGAGCATCTCGGAGATGACCCCGGCCATCGGCTTGACGGCCAGCCAGGCGAGGAACCAACCCAGCGGCAGCCCCAGTGCGGAGCCGACGAGTCCCATCCCGAACGACTCGGCCACGAAGAGGGAGGCGATCTGTCGGCGGGTCGCCCCGACGCTGCGAAGGATGCCGATGTCGTGCCGACGCTCTGCGACACTGACGGACAGCGCGTTGTAGACGAGGAACATGCCGACCACGAGGGCGCAGGCCCCGCCGACCGCGAGGCCGACCTCGAGGCCCGCCGTCACGTCGGTAATCATCTGGCGGTTGGCGTCCACGCTCTGAACCGTGGCGGTGTCTCCGAGTGCCTCCGAGAGCGTGGCGATCGCCTTGACGGGATCGGTCCCCGGCTTGAGTTTGATGTTGATCTGGTGGACGTAGTCCGGCTTCTCCGGGAAGCAGAGCCGGGCGGCGTCGGCCAGGCGCATGACGACGACCGAGCTATCCTTCAGGGGCAAATCGCTCCCGCTGAAGTCGATCGTGCCGTAGTTCGTGAACAACGGAGTACCGCCCGCGTTGCGCAGCTGGAAGGTTCGCAAGTTGGCCGCCTTCAACTCGCGTGCGAGGTTCGGGCTGACGAGGGCGGGTGGGGCGACGAGCAGGCCGAGTTTCTCGAGGCCCGTCAGCGATGCCAACTCGACGCGGATGCCGAGCTTTTCCAACTCTCCTGTCAGGTCGTCCTGTTTACCAGTCCTCTTGGCATCGACTCCGAGGAGCCAGATCACCTTGTTGTCGAGCGTCGGCAGCGAGATCCGCCACTGGATGAAGGGCGTGGCACTCTCGACGCCGGGCAGGTTCATCTTCTCGATGCGCTGGGCCAGGTCGGCGGGGACGCCGGTCTGCCCGTTGCCGACGAGGAGGTCGGCCATGTTGGCGAGGGGGTTGACGCTATCTTGAACGCTCGCCTTGAGGCCCTTGTTGAGCGCCTGGGTGGCGACGAGCGTCGCGACCCCCAGGGCGATCGAAAGCACGATCAGGGCCGAGCGCGTCTGGTGCTTACGGATGTAGCCGGTGCTGAGGGTCCAGAGGAGCGTCAAGAGGGTCATGGGCCATCCGTGTGGGGGGAAGGTGAGCCACTACATTCGGAAAGGCGAGCGGCCCCTGTAAAGGGGCTGGTTCTGATACGACATTGAGACCAGCCCCTTCACAGGGGCCGCTCGCCTTTCCGAATGTAGTGGCTCACCTTCCCCCCCACACGGATGGCCCATGACCCTCTTGACGCTCCTCTGGACCCTCAGCACGGGCTACA
>JANXSH010000543.1 GCA_025356615.1 Planctomycetia bacterium
GGCCGAGTTCGGCCCGACGGGCGTGGGCATCGACGAGCCACTCGCGCCGAAACACTTGCGGCGTCTGGGCCAGCCAGAGGCCCGCGCGGGGGACGGTCGCCTCGACCCTGTTCTTCGCGTCGGCGCGCTTGACAGTGTCGCTCACCGGCACCGCGAGTAGGGCCGCGCCGGTCTCGGATGCGACGCGGAAGACGGCGTCGATGAGTTCGGCGGTGATGCACGGTCGTGCGGCGTCGTGGATGGAGACGAACTCGACCTCGTCGCGGAGTTTCGCCAGGGCGTTGCCGACGGAGTGGAACCGCTCCGCGCCGCCGACCACGACCTCGATCCCGAGCAGCGCCAGGTGAGCGCCGTAGCGCGTGCGGAACGTCTCGAGGTCTTCCGCCGAGACGACGACGAGGGTTTGCACCACGTCCTTCCGGTTGACGAACGCCTCGGCGGACCGCAGCCAGACGGCCCGGCCGTCGAGGGCGGCGAACACTTTCTTTTCCTGGTCGCCGAAGCGAGACGACTTGCCGGCGGCGGGTAGGATGACGGCGAAGCGCGGCATGGGTTGGTCCCCGCGAGTGAGAATTCCCTCCGACCATGATAGCACTCTCGCCCGCGTCTTGGTATCGTATGCAGATCATCGCCCACGAATCGGAGGACGCCGAACATGATGCAGATCATGGAGAATCTCTACCTCGGCAATCGCGAACACGCCCTGGACCTGCACCGGCTCCGCGCGACCGGCATCACGCATATCGTGAACTGCGCCCACGAACTGCCGAACTACCACGAGGGGGTGTTCCACTATCACGCGATGCGGATGACCGACCCCGACCCGGCCTTCCACGAGCGCATCGGGGCGGCGTGCGGATTCATCGACGAGGGCCGAGCCACCGGGAAGGTTCTCGTCCACTGCTTCGCGGCGGTCAGTCGCAGCCCCTCGACCATCCTCGCGTACCTGTGCCATCGAGGGGATACGCTGGAAGGTGCGGCCCGCCGCCTGGCGTCCGTTGCGTGGACCTACCCGGACGTGACGTTCCTAAAACAATTGGCCCGATTCCAGGCGCTCGAATACGAGATCGAGCAATACGAACTACTCGGCGACATCCTCGTCGGTCGCCGCTGAGGCAGCCTGCTCGAAGAGGTCGAGGCTCAATGGTGTGCGTGGCGCGCCGGTCCCCGACTCTTTCCGTTCCGGGATGCCGCCAGTTCACTCGGCCTGACCGGCGGGGGCGTCGGGTCGTCCCCTCTCTCGTGCGAACCTCGAGAGGGGACAGCCCCGGAGGGTCTTTCGGTGCCCGACGGGCGCGACCGGCCGATAAGTATCTCCAGGTCGCGGGCGACCCGTGCCATCTGGTCCGCCCCCAGTTCCGTCTGGGCGGCCCCTTGGGTCGTTTCTCGCGCGGCCTCGGCCACGGCGGTGATGTTCCGGGCGATCTCGGAGGAACCGTTAGCCGTTTCCGAGACGTTGCGCGCCATCTCTACGGTGGTGGCGGTCTGCTCTTCGACGGCGGAGGCGATGGTGTTCTGGAAATCGTTGATTTGGTGGACGATGGTGCCAATCTGGCCGATGGCCTCGACCGCGTCCCGTGCATCTCTCTGGATGGCCTCGATCTTCTGGCTGATCTCCTCGGTGGCCCGAGCGGTTTCCTTGGCGAGTTCCTTGACCTCGTTGGCAACCACCGCGAAGCCCTTGCCTGCTTCACCGGCGCGAGCCGCCTCGATGGTGGCATTGAGCGCCAGGAGGTTCGTTTGTTGCGCGATGGACGTGATGACTTTAATCACCTGGCCGATCACCGCGCTCGACTCCCCCAGTTTGGCCACCGTTTTGTTGGTCATGTCCACCATTTTGACGGCCGTGGTTGCGACACGCGCCGCATCGTGCGCGTTCCGTGCGATCTCGCGGATGGTGGTGCCCATTTCTTCGAAGCCCGTGGCGATCGACTGCACGTTGCTCGAAACCTGCTCCGCCGCTGCCGAGACGCTGCTGGCCTGGGCGGCCGTTTCCGTGGCGCTAGCGCTCATTTGTTGGCTCACTGCAGCCAGATCGCGAGAGCCGTGCGCGAGCAGGCCGGAATTGCGATCGAGCGCTCGGGTGGTGGCGCGGGCGATGACCACGGTCAGGCCTGAGATAACCAGGACAAGCCCCCCGGCGACCAGCCCGATCATCCATTGCTGGTGTCGGATCTCTCTTTGTTGCGTCGTTCGCACCTCCTCCACCTGTTGCGAAAGGTGCTGGGCGATCTTTTCGAGTCGGTCGCTGGGGTACCGATCCTTCCCCTGGACCAGACGGTCGGCCTGGCCAGGCCCATTGTCCTTGTTCTGCGTCATCACTTCCAAGGCAGAGCGATAGCTCTGCCCGAGGTTCTCGTGCGCCTCGATGAACTCATCCAGGTAGCCGAGAACCTGGGGATCCTCAGTCTTGGATTTCAGTTGCCGGACCTTGTCGCGAATCTCGGCTTCCCTGGCGAAACAGGACTCGCGGTGCTTCGCACGGACTGCGGGTTGCGTGTACCGAAGGAGGATGTCTTTCCACTCTTGGACTTGCCACCGCAGGGAGACTTCCAAGAGGCGAGCCTGGTCGAGTTGGCGCACTTGGGTCGTCAGGACCGTCTCGTAGGTGCCCTGGATCACCCCGATCCGGTGCAGCAGGAACACGACGATCAACAGCGACAGCGTTAGCCCTAACCCGATGATGAGGTAGAGCCGCCCGGCGAGACCTAAACGGACCATAGGTGAACTCCGTAGTCGAACACCGCACAGCCGCAGGATGTAGCCATCCTTCGTGGCCGTGCGAGAAGGGGCGTTCCCGATCGCTGCCGAACGAACTATAGTTCGAGAATTACTGGCGGGGCATAGTGCGCGGGCATTTCTTGCGATGCGGTAACGATCGGCACTCGAGCCGACAGTTCTCACGACGCGCATCGAGAAAGTAAGTCCGCACAGCCTCTCACTCGTGCCGTAGCGCCTCGATCGGGTCGAGTAACGCGGCCCGGCGGGCGGGATACAGGCCGAACGCCACGCCGATGACCACGGCGAAGGCCAGCGCCAGGAAGATCGACGGGACATGGACCTTCGCGGGCAGCGCTCCTCCGAAGAGGGACACGACCCAAGGCAGCGCGAAGACCATGGTCAGGCCGGCGATGGCACCGAGGAGGCCGCCGAGTGTCGTTTGTACCACCGCCTCGATGAGGAACTGCATCGTGATGTCCATCCGCTTGGCCCCGAGGGCGCGGCGGATGCCGATCTCGCGGGTCCGCTCGGTCACGGTGGCGAGCATGATGTTCATGATGCCGATGCCGCCGACGAAGAGCGAGATGCTCGCGATGATGACGAGCAACGCCTGGTAGCGGGCCTTGGCGCGCTCGGCCTCCTCGAGGCGATCGAGCGGGACGGTGACGGTCCAGTCGGCCTTGGGGTGGCGGCTCAGGATCTCCCGCACCACGTCGCCGGTAGGCCGGACCTTGTCGATGTCGGAGACGGTAAGCGTAATCTGGTGGAGTTCGACCTGCTCGAGGGCGAACGACCCCGATTGTCGCAACAAGACTCGTTCGCCGAATCGACCGCGGCACGTCTCCAGGGGGATGTAGACATCGT
Organism: Planctomycetia bacterium; assembly: GCA_025356615.1. GTDB lineage: Bacteria > Planctomycetota > Planctomycetia > Gemmatales > Gemmataceae > JANXSH01. The sequence continues at coordinate 3,586 of JANXSH010000543.1, forward strand.
GGTTGTAGTCCTCGGCGGCCTGGCTGCCGCCCGTGCCGCCGGTCGGTATGCGCTCCCGGAGGACGCCGACGACGGGGTAGAAGTTCGGTCCGATGCGGACGGTTTGGCCGAGCGGTTCGTTGAACGGGAAGAGCTTGTTGGCGACCGCCGAGCCGATGACGCAGACGTTTTGCATTCGGAAGCCGTCTTCGTGGAGGAGGAATCGCCCCGAGGCGAGTTCGAGCTGGTTCACGTCGGCATACTCGGGAGTCGTGCCCACGACTCGACTGCCGTGCATCAGCGCGAGGCGGCGGACCTCGACGGAGAAGGCCCGCAACGGGACCATGCGGGTAATGTTGCCGGACTGCTCCATCGTTCCGATGCGCTCGTAGTCGGCCCGCGTGATGCCGTAGATCGCCACGCGCGTGCGCCTCGTACTGGACGAATCGTCCGGCGGCTTGACGCTGCGGACAATGATGTTCGTCGCGCCCATGCGCTTGATGTCGTCGAGGGCGTCTTGCATGCTGCCCTCTCCGAACGCCATCAGGGCGATGACCGCGCCGGTGCCGATGATGATGCCGAGGACGGACAGGATGGCACGGAGTTTGTGCAGCCAAAGGCTGCGCAGCGCCAGGGACATGCTCCTTCGGCCTTTTTCCGTGGCGATGACGGGGTACAGCAGGGCAGCGATGAAGGCCACCGACAGGAGAATCGTGATGATCGTCATGGAGCGGATCTCCGGGGGCGTCAGGTGGGCCGGAACATCTCGGGGGCGCGGGTCGGCGTCTCGATCGAATGGGAGACGGTCGGCGCCTGGATCTGGCCGATGCCTCGCGGGTGGGCGTTGCGGACATCGGATTCGATGTGCCCGTCGCGCATGCGGATGACTCGCTTGGCCCACTCGGCGATGTCGTTCTCGTGCGTGACCATGATGATGGTCTTGCCCTCGAGGTTGAGCCGGGTGAGCATGACCATGATCTCGTCGCTCGTCTTCGTGTCGAGGTTGCCCGTCGGCTCGTCGGCGAGGATGAGCTGGGGGCGGTTGACGAGCGCCCGCGCGATGGCGACGCGCTGCTGCTGGCCGCCGCTGAGTTGCATCGGCCTGTGGTCGAGGCGATCGCCGAGGCCGACGAGTTCTGCGAGCGAGACGCACCACTCGCGGGTCGAGTCGTCGAGCTTGCAGCCCTGGTAGAGCAGCGGCACCTCGATGTTCTCGACGACGGTGTATTGCGCCAACAAATTATAGGACTGGAAGATGAACCCGAGGTAGCGACTGCGGATTTCGGAGAGTTGGTCGTCGTCCATCGAGGCGACGTTTTCGTCGCCGAGATAGTATTCGCCGCTGGTGGGGCGGTCGAGGCAGCCGACGAGGTTGAGGAGCGTCGATTTGCCAGAGCCGGACGGCCCCATGAGGGCGACGAAATCGCCCTCCTCCACCTCGACCGACACCCCGCGCAAGGCGCGGACCGTGACGGCCTCGAGGTAGTAGTTCTTCACCAGATCGACGATGCGGAGGGCTGCGCCCATGCGTGATGTCCCGGCTTTGGGAGAGTGTTCAGTCGTAGGGTGGGTCGAGCGAAG
>JANXSH010000555.1 GCA_025356615.1 Planctomycetia bacterium
TGCTGGCGTGCTGCCGGCTGCACCTGTGGAGCGGTTGGCTGGCGGCAGAGCCGGAAAACCGCGAGAAGAAGCTGGACTGGCTACTGGAATACATGGCCACAGCCACTCGAGCTGGCCGTTTTCGCCCTCCAACTCGACGCCAGGCAGACAGGACTCGTCCTCGTCTTGCTACCCCTGTGCCTGTTGGGGCAGACGCAGGAAGTGCAAAACTCTAGTCTGTGACTCTGTGGTTAGCTTCTATTTTCTGGTCCGGGCCTCGTCGGTCAGGGGTTCTCGTCCGGTTCGGGGGCCTTACGCGGCGAAACGTCGTCGATGGCCTTCTTGATCTTCTTGACTGCTGCGACCGCCTGGGTTCGCGTGTAGCTCTCGGGATGGGTGCGAAGCGCCTCGAGTTTGGGCAAGGAGGTCTTGGCCTCGATGCCCAATTCGCCGAGGTAGTAGGCGGCGTAGCCCTTGCTGTAGGGCTGGGTCGTGTCCCCGAGCATCGCCTCGAGCGTCGGCAGCGCCTCCTTGACATCCTTGGCGATACGGTAGGCCGCCATCGCGGCGCTCGATCGCAGGTAATAATCCTTGCCCTTGAACTGTTCGCGAACCTTCGGAAGGAACCTTTTCGCGGGCGGGCCGATCGCCCCGAGCATGAAGCAGGCACCCGAGCGGACGGAGGAAGAGGGGTTGCCGAGGTGCGACTCGAAGAGGTCGATGGCCTCCTTGTCGTCGTTGTCGGCGGTGAAGATCGCGCGGGCCACGAATAGCTTGTGGTCGGGGAAGGAGAGCAGTTTGCGCATCCCAGGGAGGGCATCTTTCTTCGCGCGGGCGGGGTCGATCAACACCAGGGCCAGGGCCGCGTTGGCGCGGACGAGGGGGGGACGGCTGGTGTCGTCGAGGGCCGCGAGGATGGCCGGGAACGCCTTCTCGGCCGACTTCCCATTTTCGCCCAGCAGGGCGAAGATGTAGACGGTGGATGCGTCCTTCTGCTTCTCGAGGAAGGCGATCGCCTTGGAGAGAGTGACCTTCACGTCCGGCTTGAGGTTGAGCAAAGTCTGGGCCGCTGCGGTGCGGATGTCGGCGTTCGGACTGTCCAACAACCCCAACAGGGAGGGGACGGCTGGCTTCGCTGCGGGGCCGATTTGACTGAGTGTGTAGATGGCGGTGCGCTTGATGTTCAGATCGGGGTCATCGAGCAACTTCTGGACGCGCGGGACGGCCTTGGCCCCTGCCGGTCCCATCGCGCCGATGAGTTGCAGCCCTGCAATCCGTGTGGTCGAAATATCGAGGAGCTTCAGGGCCGTCGGCAGGATGGCCTTGTGAGTCGGAGCGACCGCTACGAGCAGGTTGAGGCCAGCCTGCCGGAGAGCGGCGTTGGGATCTTCGAGGAGCGGGAGGCACAGCGGGACGACATCTTTAGCATCGGGGCTAATAGAAGACAGCGTCCGCAAGCTGACCAGACGCACGTTGAGGTCGGTGCCCTTGGCCAACTCGATGAGTTGCGGGGCTGCACTTTTGGCAGCTTCCCCCATATTGCCGAGGGTCTGGAGGGCGATGTCGCGGACGGCGATCGTCGGATCCGTGATCGCCTCGACCAGCTTGGGCACCGCATCCTTGCCGTCGGCCCCCAGGTTCGAGAAGACGCGAATTGCCCGGATGCGCGTGTTGATGTCCTTCTCGGACAGCAGCGGTAGCACGGCCTTGGCGGCGGGCTGCCCCATGCCACCAAGGACCGCAATCGCGGTCTCGTGACTCGACCAGTATTGCTGGACCGTCGTGTCCTTGAGGATATCGACCAGTGGGACGATGGCGGGGGTGCCGATGTTCGTCAACACCGTTCGCATTTCATAGGGGGCGTAGAAGTCGCGAAGTTTCAACAACTGGATGAGTCGCGGGAGGGCCGGGCGGGCTTCTGCCTTCAGGTCTGCCAGACCGCTCATGACGAAGTTGATGTTCGATCGGCCCTGTGGGCTGTCATCGCGGAGAATATCCAGGTAGATGGGGAGGACACGATCGATCTTCTTTTCCATCGCGAAGAGGACGCGCGCGGCCTCGACGCGGGTGTAGACGATAGTCCCCTTTAGGCAAACCTCGAGGATCGGCAGGATCGACTTGGGTTTGTTGGCTGCGGCCTGGAGCGTTCGGAGTATGTTTCCCTGGAGAGTGCTGTCGGGGGACTTGGCCCCTTCGAGGAGGGCCGAGACGACCGGATCGCCGTGTTGCCCGAGGGACCACAACAGACGAGCCGCCTCGACCCGGCACCGGAGGGTGTCGTCCTGAAGGCGGGCCGTCAGTGCCGGGATGTGGCCCTTGTCCAGATGGGCCGCCATGTAATTGCCGAGGTGGATGAGGACGTTCTGCCGAACCGTCGGACTCTTGCTCTTCAGGCTCTCGAAGAGGATCGGCACCGCCGATTTGCCGAACTGCGTGAGCGTCTTGCCCGCCTCGACGCGGATCGTGGGGTCCGGGTCGTCGAGCGCATCGACGACGACATTCGTCGTGGCGGCTGCGGTGGGGCCGATGGCAGCCAGGGCGACGAGTGCCTCGCGCCGGGTGGCCAGGGAGGCTTCCTTCATGCCCTCGGCGAGGATTGCGGGGATGCCCGTAGACTCGCCGCCGATCTTCCAGAGGGCCAACGCGGCGCGGATGCGCAGGTTGCGATCGTCCGCCTTCAGGAGCTTCTTCAACTCGACGGTGGCGACCTTCGCCTCGGTGCCGATCTGGGCGAGAACCTCGATGGCCTCTTCGCGGATCAGCACATCCGTATCCTTCAAGTCCTCGATCCA
>JANXSH010000583.1 GCA_025356615.1 Planctomycetia bacterium
GGCAACGATGCCCGGCGCGGGACTGCGGCGTTTATGCCGCCTGTGCCGGTCCGGTCGATCGTCCACTTCCCAATGGATGGATTTTCTCGCGAGAGGGACGGGACTTTCGGGGTAGAATTCCTCCAGTACGACCCCATCAGGATGATCTGAATCCGTGATCCACCGGACCTTTCTGGTCCGCCCTCGATTAGAAGGATGTGGCTGATGCGACGAATCTCCGTCCTCGGCTTCTTCGGCTTCTGCCTGTTCCTCGGCGCGTTGGCGGGTAGCTACATCGTGGCCCGCGGCGGGCCGGACATCTTCGCCCAGACCCCCGGCGTCACCCGCTCGACCGACGCCGACCCGACGCGCGGGGGCGACCGCTTCGAAGCAGTCGTGCGCAAACTCGCGCCCAGCGTCGTCGCCCTGGAAGCCGTCAAGCCGTCGGTGAAAGAGGGCAAGACGCGGTCGGTGGACGACTCCGGCTCCGGCGTGCTGGTGCGATTCGCCGGAGTCAAAGGCTTGTTCGTCCTGACGAACAACCACGTCATCGGCAAGGCCCCCGCGAACCAGATCACGATCAACGTCTCGGACAGTCGCATTCTCAAACCGATCCGCGTCTTGACCGACCCGGAGTCGGACATCGCCCTGCTCGGCGTCGCCGACAGTGACACGCTGGTCGCGGCGACGCTCGGCGACAGCGACAAGATGCGCGTAGGCCAGTGGGTTTTGGCGTTCGGCTCGCCGTTCGGCCTCAACCAGACCGTGACGCACGGCATCATCAGTGCGAGGGAACGGGGCCAGGTCAGTCTCGGCTCGACGATCCGCATCAAAGACTTCTTGCAGACCGACGCCGCGATCAACCCCGGCTCGAGCGGCGGGCCGCTCGTCAACCTCGACGGCGAGGTGATCGCCATCAACACGGCGATCGCGTCCCCCACACAAGCCAACGCCGGCGTCGCCTTCAGCATCCCGATCAACATGATAAAAAAGGTCGCGGGCCAGCTCCTCGACAAGGGCCGCGTGACGCGCGGCTACCTCGGCGTCCAGCTCTCCCCCGGATTCGAGTCGTCCGAGGCGACCAAGCTCGGCCTGGGCAAGGGCCAAGGTGCGCTCGTCGACTCCGTCCACCCCGAAACGCCCGCTGCTGTCGCCGGTCTGAAGCGACAGGACGTGATCCTGGAACTCGACGGAGAGGCGGTCCGCAACGAGAACCAGTTCATCAACCGCATCAGCGCCATGACTCCGGGCCAGAAGGTCAAGTTGCAGGTCTGGCGCGAGAAGAAGACGATCACGGTCGATGCAGTCGTCGGCGACTGGAGCAAGGCCGAATCGCGATTCAAGAAGTCGAACTAGAGTCACGCCTGATTTGACGGATGCCACGGAGTAACCTAATCGGCATCGCTCGCCGGAGGTTGCCAGCGTGATAGGGACGACCGAGGAGATGATGGAGTTCTTGTGGAAGCGGAAGGCAAGCAACTTGCCGCCCGCCGGGCTTGCGGAGGTCTTCGACCGACTGCTCTGGTGCATGAATGACAACGGAGCGGAACTGCTCGCTGTGAGGGCGAAATGGCTCGCTGGCGACGACATCGAAAGGGTCCAAGTAGCCCTGATGATGGACGAAGTATTTCCGTGTAGCACACGGGACGGAATTACTTCGCTCTGCGAGCGCCTAACATCCCGTTGGCCTGAGCTTCGCCTTGAATGCGAAGCGGTCGTCCTGCGATGGGATGAGCAGCATAAAGCACATCCATCAAATCAACCATGACGGGACACTAGAGTCACGCCCAGAAGGAACGACGCATGGGAATGGACCTGCGGGTGAGCTTCGGAAGCAAGGACACTCCAACGTGGCTGGCGGTCGGCGCCACGATGCAGGCGCGGGGCTGGGGCGTGACGATGCGCATGATCGACAACGAGTTGGCCTTCCCCGACGAGACGCCGCCGGAATCGTGGCGCGAGCTGCGCGTCGGGGCGGACGGCGCGATGGTAACGGTTCGGCGTTCGAGTGATGGCGTTGCCCTGGTCGCCTGGGGCAACGCCGACGCAGCCCAGCGCCGGCTCTGGTATCGCCTGGCGTGGGCGTTCGCGATGGCGGGAGTGGGCGTCATCCACACCGACGCCGGGCCGCAGACGCCGGATGAGTTCGCGGTGGGGCCGGAGTGAGGTCTTCGCTTCACTTTCCCGAGGTCCCATGTTCCCCGTCCTCGCCGCCTACCCCGCCTGGGTCGCCGACGCCGCGATCGAGCCGCTCGGCAACCGGGGCGG
>JANXSH010000610.1 GCA_025356615.1 Planctomycetia bacterium
GTGTGAAGTGCCGTAGGGTGGATCGAGCGGAGCGAGGGCACCACCAGACGACCTTTTGTGTCAAGTGTAGGTGAAGCGATTGAAGGGCTGGTGGGCCTACGGTGCTCAGGCGCACGCCGGCCCCCGGAAGCACAGAGGTCGTTCCTGGATCGTCGATCCGACAAGGGAGGCCGTGCGGGGTGCGCTCGTCGGATCGACTCCAGGGCGTGACGCTCTGTGCGTCGGGAGGTCGGGGTCAGGCCCCGTGCGTTGCCAGGAAGTCGCGGACCTCTTGGGCGACACGCTCGGGATGAGTCACGAAGGCGAGGTGTCCGCAGTCGGGCAACTGGACCGACCGGGCACGCGGGAGGCCGTCGGTCAGTTCCTTCAGGCCGAGCGCGGAGACGAACAAGTCGCGTTCGCCGGCCAGCGCCAGCGTCGGCACGCGCACTGCCGACAGTCGGTTAGCGAAGTCGATGCGTTCGACGAGGTTGAAGCGCTGGGCCATGACGCCCTGATCGGTCTGCCAGCACTGCCAGGTTACGAAGTCGAACAGCGGGCCGGGCTGCTGTTTGCCGCCGAAGAACAGATTGAAGAACTGGTTGACGAACGGGTTGTCCGAAGGCAGGGGGTAGCGCGAGAGGACCAGACCCGCGACGCGCTGGAGTAGGCCGCGCTCGAAGCGAGGTCCGACGCCCTGGAGGATCAGCGATTGCATCCGACCGGGCCGACGGATCGCCAACTCCAGACCGAGAACGCCGCCGAACGAGACGCCCATGACGACGGGCCGCTCGAGGCCGAACCAGTCCATCAATTCGTTGAGATCCTCGACCATGTCGGCCACGCCGAACGTCCGCCGCAAGGCAAAGCAATCGTCATCGCCGCGAAGCTGATAGCTGATGACCTGGTAGTGTTTGGACAGCACCCGTGCGATCGGGCCGACGAGGTGCATGCCGCCCGCGAGGCCGGGAATGAGAACCAGAGGCGGCCCCTCTCCCCAGACGCGGAACCGAGCGGAGTAGTGTCGGAGTTGCGCCGTCCCCGACCGTCCTGGCCCCGGTTCGTATGCCGCGCCTGTCGCCGCCAGCCAATCCAGAGATGCCTTCACGCTGCGCTCCGATCACTCGATGCCGATTTCGTCTTGGTTGGGAGGTTTTCATATAGGCGAATACTGTTCCAATCGAAGAAGTCGAGTATTCGGCGCGAGTGGGAAAAATTGACCCGTCGCAAAGTGCCTCTGGATATCGAGTTATCGCGGCGCGCCCAAAGCGCCGAAAAGTCGGCGATGATCGTCACTTATGCAAGTAGTCGCTTTTCGGCGCTGATCGACACGTTATCGACAGCGCCGAAGAGGTTGGCGCAAGGTCGCCAGTGTGGGTGTTTTGGCTTGCCAGAGATAAATGGGATGTCTGGATCGCCAGGGCGGTTGGTGCCGGATCGGAGCCTTATTCCGACACCCTCGCCTCAAGTGATGGATAGTAAAAGGCTTGAGACAATAGTTGACGGCACGGCTCTCGTCCCCTACAGTTACTAGAGGGCGGTTCCACATCGTCTCTCCGAGTGAGACTAACGAATCGCGGAAGATTTCTCGACTGGATCGGTTTCGACGAGCGTTTCGTAACTCACTTCAGAGCAAAGGCTTGCGCGTCAGCGCCGAAAGTTCGGCGCTGCTCGTCGGCTTCGAGATCCTTTATGAACGTCAATGAGAAGCAGATCGAGAGGGCTTCGACCTCTCCCCAGAGTTGGCTCCTGGGGGTCGGTCCGCGTCTGGCGTTCGCGCTCTGGCACGATCCCCGCGCCCGCCGACAGGCCGGCATCACTCTGGTCAGCCTTCTGGTCTGTTCCTACTCGATCTTCGTCCTTACCTACGCCCTATCGACCCCCGAACTCGGCGTGCGGTGTGCGTTCACTCCCGTCGTAAATCATTTCTACCCCGAGTTCCTCTACCCCCAAGATAACCCCGACGACCAGGTCGCTCTCCAGGCAGGCGACCGCATCCACTCCGTTGGCGGCCAGCCGGTCGACACCTGGTCCCAACTCCTACGCAAGACGCTCCTCCTGCGGGGCAAGGAGCCGCACGTCGTGCCGGGCATCACCACGGCGGATCTCCTCGCCGACTCCGGGTGCCCCCCCAAATCGGGGCGAAGGGTGCCTCCCGGCGACGACTTCTTGCAAATCGACGATCTGCGAATCGTCCGCGTGGTCTACGAACGCGGCGAGGGCGAGGCCGCGACGCGGGGCGTCGTCTGGTGCCTCTTGGGACGATCTCCCCTGGTGACGTTCATCCCGTCGATCCTGTGGTTCTCGCTGAATATCGGCCTGTTCTTCGTCGGTGCCCTCGGATACTGGAAGTGCCTCGACGATCGTCCTGCGGCGCGGTTCTTCTGGCTCTGCACGCTCTCGCTCGGTGCGTTCATCGGCGGCTACCACTGGTTCCAGATCCTGACGCAGCCGATCTTGTTGGTCGTCTTCATGACCTGCGCCGTGCTGCTCCCCTCCGTCTCGCTCCACTTCAACCTCGTCTTCCCGCGAAGTCGGCCCTTCTTCGAGACCCGGAGCAAAGGTTGGCTCCTGGTGATCTACGGCATCCCCGCACTCTTCCTGCTGTTGATGTTCCTGGACTACCTTGCCGTGCGAAGGTTCGACGGGGGCGGCAGTGCCGGTCTCCTGGAGGGATTCGAGGGGGCCGTCGGTGCGGGTGCGGACGACGCGACGGAGAAGGTGCGATTCCTCCTGGGGCGGATCCTCTTCTTCATCTACGTCTATTTCGGCATTGCCGTACTCTGGTTCCTCGGGGGCATCGCCTGCCTGGTCCACAGCTACCGCACGGCGGCGAGCGTCGTCGAGCGGAATCAGGTCAAATGGATCCTGCTCGGCTCCCTGGCGGCGATCCTGCCGATCGGGTACACGCTCTACCTCGCCATCTGGGAGACAGGGCGATTCGGCGGCGGCGCGGGCACCTGGCCCATGTTCATGGCCAGCGCTTGCATCTCTCTCGCCTACACGGTCAGCATCACCCGCTATCGGCTCCTCCAACTCGACCAACTCGTCAGCTCGGGCGCGGTCTACTTCCTCATCAGCACCTTGGCGGGCCTCGTCTACTACGGCGTCGTTTTGGGGAGCTTCTTGCTCGTCGGCAGCCACACCTTCGAGGCCCCGACCCTGGGCAGCATCCTCGGCGTGTGCGGGACGGCGTTGGTCCTCATGATCGTGCTGGACGTGGCGCGAGGCCGGCTCCTCCAGGTGGTCGATCGGCACCTTCGGCGTGAGAAATATCAACTCGACCGCACGCTCCAGAGTCTCGAGCAGACGATCGACCGACTCGTGGACGCGCCGACCCTGGCCCGGCAACTGCTGCACACGACGACGGGATTGCTCGCCGCCCCGGCGGGGTCGGTCTACCTGTGCCAGGACGACGATTCGCTCTATCGGCTCACCTGCCACACCGGCGCGACACCGCCGCTGGCCGAACTCTCCTCGGGGTGCCCCCTCGTCGAGGCGCTTCGCATGGGAACCCAACTCCTCGACCCGGTTGGCCACGGCCCCGCGAGCCGCCAACTCCTGTTCCTCCACGGGGCCATCGCCCAGTCGTTGACGCACGAGGGGCGGCTGCTCGGCTTCCTCGTCCTGGCCGCGCGCGTCAACGGCTCCTACACGGTCGAGGACGTGCAGGTGTTGTCGGCGTTCGCCCGCCTTTCGGTGCTGGCCCTGGTCAGTGCCGAGGGTCACCGGACGATCGATTTGCTCAACCGCGACCTGAAGACCAAGGTCGAGAAGATCGCCGAACAACAGCGGCGCATCCTCGCCCTCCAGAGCCAGCTCACGCGCCGCGAGGCCCACCGCGAAACCCAGCCCGCCGAGGCACCCCTCCCGGTGCCGGTGGAATCGGGGCCGCGCACGCCCCTCGCTGGTCTCGTCGGATCCGGCCCCCAGGTGCAGCAACTCTTGCAACTCGTCCGGCGCGTCGCCGCGAGTTCCTCGGCGGTCCTGTTGCGCGGCGAGAGCGGCACCGGCAAGGAACTCTTGGCGCGAGCGCTCCACGAGTGCAGCCCGCGCGCGAGCAAGGCGTTCGTCAAGGTCCACTGCGCCGCCCTCTCCCCCGGACTGCTCGAGAGCGAACTCTTCGGCCACGTCAAGGGGGCGTACACGAGCGCCATCCGCGATCGCGTCGGGCGGTTCGAGTCCGCCGATGGGGGGACGCTCTTCCTCGACGAGATCGGCGACATCAGCCTGGAGGTCCAGACGAAGCTCTTGCGCGTCCTCGAGGAGATGACGTTCGAGCGGGTCGGCTCCAGCGAATCGGTCCAGGTGGATGTCCGCATCATCGCGGCGACCCACCGCAACCTCGAGGCGATGATCGCACAGGGGACGTTCCGCGAGGACCTCTACTTCCGCCTCAACGTGCTGCCGATCCTCGTCCCGCCGCTGCGCCAGCGGGTCGAGGACATCGCCGAGTTGGCCCAGCACTTCCTCGAACTCTACGCGGCCAAGCTCGGCAAGTCGGTTCGCACGCTCGACGACGACGCCCTCGTAGCGATGAAGTCGTATTCCTGGCCGGGCAACGTCCGGCAACTGGAGAACGTCATCGAGCGCGCCGTCGTCGTCGCCGACGGCGCGTACATCGGACTCGACGGCTTGCCCGCCGAGATCCGCGACCCGATTCCGCCCGACGACAGCCCCTCGATCAACGGCATGAGCCTGCCCGAACTGGCCGAGGTGTTCCACGCCGACCGCAACGAACGCGAACGGCGACAGCGGGAACAACTCGTTCGCGCTCTCGCCGCTGCGGGGGGCAACAAGGCCGTCGCGGCCCGCGCGATGGGGCTGGCCCGCAGCACGCTCCTGAGCAGGCTGCGGAAGTATGGGCTATCGTGACCCGGATGGAGGAAACCGTTTCGTCCGATCCGTTCGGCTGCGAGTCTCGCGCCGGAGGTGTTTACTACTTCCCGTCGGCCAGCAGCTTCTGATAGGCGGGTCGGTCGTGCAGGGGTCGAAGCGAGGTTTCGCGTTCGAGATCGTGGGCGTTCTTGTGCCCGGCCGTCATGAGTTCGCGGAGCGAATCGATCGCGATGCGAGCCGCTTCGTCCCTCTCGGCTCCTCGTCCGGGCAGTTCCCTGGACAATCGGCACTGGCAGGCGCATCGGCAGGCGAGGGTCAAACGATCCTCGGGAGATAGCGATTTTTGCCGAGACAGGTAAAGGTTGGAATCGCGCAGCACGACAACAGCTTGTTCGATCTTGCCGAGTTTCTCCAGTTCGTCGGCAAGGTTCGCTGCGGCGTTACTATACCAGATGGTCTCGCCGACCTTCTTGCGCTCCTGGACCGCTTCGACGAGAATGGGCAAGGCTTCTCGACCTTTGCCTTGCTTGTCGCACACTTCCCAGAGGATGTGTAAGCATCGCCCCAGGCCGACATGCTTACCATCGCGCATCACGGCGCTGGCTTCCCGAAGCAAGGTCTCCGCTTCGGGGAGCCGCTTCTGGTCGCGGAGGACGCGCGCCAGGTACATCTTCGCACAGGCTGCAGGAGACGAGTGAGCGCCGACCGACTTCTCGCTCAATCGCAGGATCGTTCGATACTCGGCTTCGGCGGCTCCGAGGTCCGCGACCTTTTCATGATAGTGTTTGGCCAATGCCCCTCGCACGCACTGGGCCAAGAAATGGCCTTCCCCAAGCCCGTTTTCCGCGAGGCGGATGGCTTCCTTGTGCTTCTTGGTCGTGACGGCATGAAGCCCCACGAAACCGGCCATGCGAGCTTCGAGGAACAATTGCCCAGCCTTCACCAGACCGTTATTGCCATCGTGCTTCTTGATGAGGCTCATCGCCTTCGGCATCAATTCCGCCGCTTCTCCGATCTGTTCCTGATCGAGCAGCAAGGAGACGAAGATCGCCAGGGCAATCCCGTAGTCTCGGCTCTCGGTGTCGCCTCGTTTGCTGTGGTTCGCCAGTGCGCGTCGGAGCAGCGAAACGGCCTCGGCATTTCGGCCCTCGAACGCCTTCACACACCCCAGGTATACGAGAGTGACACTGACCAGGGGGTGGTCTGCGCTGAGCTCGGCTTCCCGAATGTGCAACGCCTGAGAAAAGGCGGCATCCGCGCGTTCCACCGATAGTTGCGACTGGTGTAACGCCCCGAGGTTGTGCCACGTCGCCGCAGCCTCTAGGCTGTCCGCGCCGTATTCGGCCTGGCGAATCGCCAGCGCCTGTTCGAGCAACCGCCCGGCACGCTCGGCGTGTCCCAGATTAGTGTAGATGGAGCCGATCTTGTCCAGGAGCGCGGCTCGCATCTTCGGGTTCATGTCGGCCGAGGCAGTGATCTTGGTCAAGGCCCGGTCGAGTACCTGAGTTGGGTTCGAGTGCCCTTCGTGGCCGCCCTTGCCCCCGAAAATGCGTCCCGAGAGGGCCAACGGGTCGGTCTCATCCAGGATGCCGAGCAAGAAGTTCGATAGCTCTTGCGCGTCGTTGTTGGCCGCCACGGCGAACTCGGTTTGGTCGTTGGCATGTTGGAGTGCCACTTTGACCTGTTGCGTCGCGAACAAGGCCTCGGCGAGCAACTGGCGTTCCGTCGTGGCCTGTCGTCGGAACGTCACGGCGGCGGTGACCGCGCCGACAATCAACGTGACGGTCAACAGGAACACCGCTGCCGTCAGGGAAGCGGGCACCGGCCTTCGCCGTGCCCAGCGCACGATTCGGCCCATGACCCCGATAGGACGCGCGCGAATCGGCTCGTCGGCCAGGAATCGGCGTAGGTCGTCCGCCAAGGCGTCGGCCGATTCGTAACGCTGGGCCGAATCCTTGTCCATCGCCTTGAGGACGATCGTCTCGAGATCGCGAGGAACTCGTGGTTCGATCCGGCTGGGCGGAATCGGATGGGTGGCGAGGAGTTCGACCTGGCCCGGATCGGTGAGCTTGGGAAAGGCGGGCTGGCGCGAGATCAGTTCGTAGAGCGTGGCACCGAGCGCGTACAGGTCGGAGCGAGCGTTGCCGCTTCCGCCAAAGCACTCGGGGGCCATGTACCGGAGCGTGCCGAAGAAATCGCCCGGCTGGGTGAGGTTGTCGTCGGCATGCTTGGCCAGGCCGAAGTCGGTGATCCAGACGACACCGGCCTCGTCGAGGAGCAGATTCGCCGGCTTGATGTCGCGATGGATGACGCCGCGCGCGTGGGCGTGGGCCAGGCCGGTGGCGACCTGCACGCCGATTCGAGCCAGGGTGCGAAAATGCTCGGGGTGGGCCGGCGAGCGCAACTCAGCCGGCAGGTCGTTGCTTTCCCTACCAGCAGAATGGGACAGACGCTCGAGCAAGACATCGAGTCCGATACTGGGGATGAACTGCATAGCGTAGAAGCAGACATCGCCTTCCTCGCCCACGTCGAAGACGGGCACGATGTTCGTATGGTGCAAGCGAGCCGCAGAGCGGGCTTCTCGCTCGAACAACTTGCGTGCGTGAGCGTCCCACCTCCGCACGCCGGACATCACCTTCAAGGCGACTCGTCGGTGCAACGACTGCTGCTCGGCTTCGTAGACGATGCCCATGCCGCCGCGCCCGATTTCGCGCAGGATGCGATAGTCGCCCAAGTAGCGGGGCTTCTCGGGAATGGAAGTGGAAGGCACGACTTCGCGGTGCGAACCCGGCTTCAGGCGTACAGTGGCATCGGTCAACCTTGGCCTCCTCCGTCGTGTGGGACGGAATTGGGAAGCGATGGATCGGTTCCTTCAGCGCTGAAAGGATAGCCCACGCTTTCCGTTCACGCTCGAAGAACTCGTCTCTCAGGAACCGATTCGTCGATCGCGACGGGTGGGAAAAGAAAGTGGGGAACCGTTCGGGACACGCTTTATCCCAGTCGAACGTTTACAGGTCGGAAATAATGTG
>JANXSH010000762.1 GCA_025356615.1 Planctomycetia bacterium
GCTCGTCGCGCCCCCGAAACATTTGCCACACTCCTCATCGCGGGTGTCGGATGATTTCTCTTTACCACGTCGTGTGGAGCGACTACACTCATCGGTGTGGGTCCGGTTTCCAACCGAACATTTGCGGCCTGTCCGATTGGAAACCGGACCCACCTCCCTAATTTTTCTCAGCCTCTCACCCCATCTTACCTGACGGAGTTACGTCATGCGATGGATCCTCTGCCTCACGATGCTCGTCTCGCTCGGCTTCGCGCCCGCGCCGGTGTACAGGCCCAAGCCGAGCCTGAAGTATCGAGACCTCCTTCAGGGAAAGTGGAGTCTCATCAGTTCGCAGTCCAATAACGATCCGGCGACAAAACCTGATGAGAGAGTCCTCGTCGTGCGGGGAAGTGTCTGCGAAATTCAAGAAGGTTCTCCCACCCAGTCTCGATACCGAATCGTGCGCGACGAAACCAAGAATGAAGGACCATTGGAACTGCACGAGGAAGGGAACACCGACCCCAACGAGAAACCCTACCGTGGCTTCTATCGGGTAGTCGGAGACGAGTTGACTCTGTGTCTCGGTTCGAAGAGGGGGGAGACGGCGACATCCATCGAGGGGGGGCAAGGGATGGAACGGCACGTCTTGAAGCGCTCGGCGAAGCCGTGACCGCCTCCACCAACCTCCCCACGTCACCCCCGGCGGGAGGGTCAGTACCTGTCGGTCGCCTCACCCCGCCGACCGCGCCCCGGAGTAGCACAGCCACACGCCGACCCCTAAGACGATGCACGCCGCCAGGATCGGCAGCAGCCGCGTCAGTCCGCGCATGCGGTCCGAGTCCGCCAACATCCGCGCGCGGACGAAGTCGCCCGAGCGGACCACGACGACGCCGAAGGCGACCAAGACCGCCGCGAGGCCGACGCTGAAGGCGACCAGCAGCGGAAGCCCCAGCCAGAGTCGTCCCGAGGACAGCGCGAGCATGAGCAGCGCCACCGCGTCCCAGCAGGGCAGGAGTCCGCCGCCGATGCCGAGGACGAGCAACCCGCCGAAGGTCGGCGAGGGCGGGGGTTCGTGCGAGCAGCCCCCCACGAGGTGGACGTGATCCGCCCGGCCCGAAAGGCGCTGGATCAGGAGGTACACCCCCAGCCCCGCAAGGAGTAGCCCGCCGACCAGCTCGAGGACGGCCCTCATCCGCACGGTCCCCAGCGACGACAGGACGATCGGCAGCACCGCAGCGACCGCGAGGACCACGGCGGAGTGCGTGACGGCCGTCACCAGGCCGAGCCAGATGGCCTGTGCGACGGTGCCCCGCCGTGCGATCAGGAAGGCGGCGACGACCGTCTTGCCGTGCCCCGGCATCAGGGCGTGGACCGCGCCGAACCCCGCCGCGACCGTCAACAGGAGGAGCCAGCCGCGCCGGGTGTCGAAGAGCAGATCGACCAGTCGGGGCGCGACCACATCTTCCGCCGGAGGGGTGCGCGCCAGGCCGAAGAATCCCGCAGGCACCGGCTTGCTCGACGACGCCAGCCGTCTGTCCCGCCCGCGAGCGCCGGGTCGAGACGGCTCGGAAGGGGGCGGAAGCCCCATGCGGACGATGCCGACCTCGCGGGTCGGCACGGCGCTCAACTCGGCGCGGATCGTCCGCCCCTGGTCGTTGTAGTCTCGACGAATAGTCATTTCCGGGCTGCTCGAGAGCGTCATACGAACGCTCCATTGCTTGTCGCCTGGGAAGTTGCCCTCGTAGAAGCGGAAGCGATGGTCCCGCGTCCCCTCGAGCGGGAGCCGGCCCCGGAATCGCCAGGTGCAATAGACATGCTCTCCCAGCCGCGATCGTTGCTCGACGCACTCCAGTTCCTGTTCGCGCCCGTCGAGGTCCACGCGCAACCCCGCCAGGACGATCGGGGTGTAGTGCGTCAGATAGACCCGGTGGCGATCCTCTCCCGTCGCTGGCGTGCCGTCGCCTTCTCGCCGTAGGTCGGCTGCCGCCACGACCTCGTCTACTTCCAGGTGATACTCGATCAATACGGCGGTAGGGTGTAGGGACAGGGTGATCGTCCGATCGTGCGTGTCGCGCGGGATCGGGTGGGCCGTGCCTTGACCGACGCAAAGGGCCGACACGAGGAGCGCGAGAACCATTCCGACCCGCATCGTTCGGAACGATGCTGCCTCTGGGATGAGAAGTCGTCTGCACATTCGAGCAGCCCAACTGAGGATGCCAGCCGATTCGCTGGAAATCATGATTTTTCGCTCGTATGGCATGGCAAGTGCAGGTGAATGCGATCGAGAATCGAAGGATAGAACAACACTCCAATCACCAATCCCTACGGAGAACGATCATGAATTACTTTCGACTGCCTTCCGGCAGCGCCACTCTGGCCATCGGGTACATCACCACGGGCGTATTGACCGTCGTGTGGACCACGGTCTGGCTGATCTACTTGCTCTCGAATAGCGTCGAAGCTCATGGCTCTTACTACATGTGCTTCGGCCTGATGACCAGCGGCGTCGCCCTCATGGTGATCGGCATCCTGATGGGTCGCATCGGCCAGGAGGCCAAGAACGCTGACGGCATCGTTCCGGTAGCTGGCACTCCAGAACTCGTCCCCACGATCGCCCAACAGGCCGCCCCCCAGCAGGTCATGCCCCAGCAGGTCGCGCCAGTCGCCGCCCCTGTTCAGCAGATGCCGGCCCCCGCGCAGCCGCATCAAGTCGTCGCCCGTTGAGCGGTTGTAAGAGGATCGGCCATCGAATCTTCCAGGGTGTCTCGCCGTAGGGCGTGGCACCCTGTTTCGTTCCTCCGAGAAAATACCAACGGCTCGTTGGTCAATGGAATGGGAGTTGCTTTCCCTTGCCCCGTCGCCCGATCGAACCAACAGAATTCTGAGAATCCTATCATGCCTTCCACATCTCGCAACAAGACGAAAGCCACGTCCAACGATCACGAAAACAGTCCCGTCGGCATCGGCGTCGGTGCCACGGGCGGGGTCGCCGCAGGGGCCGCGACGGGCGCGGCCATCGGGACGGCGGTCGGAGGCCCGATCGGGACCGCAGTCGGGGGTATCATTGGGGCCATCGCGGGCGGCGTCGGCGGCGGCTACGCCGGCAACGAGATCGCCCACGCCATCGATCCGAAGGCCGAAGAGACCTACTGGGAAGAGAACTACTCGTCTCGTCCCTATGTACAGAAAGAGGCCACTTACTCCCAGTATCGCCCGGCCTACCGCTACGGCGTGACGGCCGCGACCAAGACCGAGGGCAAGTCGTTCGACGAGGTCGAGCCGGACCTCCGCAAGGGGTGGGGCCACTCGCACGGCAAGTCGAACCTGCACTGGGAGGACGCGAAGCCGGCCATCCGCGACGCCTACGATCGCGTCGTCACGCTGCACGAGGAACGCCTGAACGTCCACAAGGACTCCGTTGAGACCGGCTCGGTCAAGGTCCGCAAAGAAGTCATCACCGAAAAGAAGACGATCCAGGTGCCCGTGGAACGGGAGGAGATCGTCATCGAACGCCGGGCCGTCAACGGCCGTTCGGCGAAGGGCGACATGAAGACCGAAGAGATCCGCATCCCTGTGAAAGAAGAGAAGGTGCGCGTCTCCAAGGACATGGTCGTCAAGGAACAGGTCAACATCAAGAAGCGCAAGGTCCGGGGCACGGAAACCGTCACCGGCGAGGTCCGGCACGAAGAGGTGAAGGTGGACACCGACGGCAAGGCGAACGTCCGGTCCCGGTAGTAATCCGTAGGGGGAATGAGGGCCAGTCGAGGTCGAATCGACCGGGCTGGCCCTTTTTCCCGTCGGACTGGCATCGGCCCTTGCGTTGCTCCTATAGATACAGTGAATACACTGGTATTTCGAGGCAATCGACTTCCTTCTGCTCGCCCCCGGCTCGTTCCGTGTTCCACCCTCCAAAAAAGGACTTACGATGTCTCCAACGACGACGAAAGACGCCCCCTCGACGCACACCTTCGAGACCCGAATCCACGTCGCGCCTAAGAAGCGCGCCCCGCTGACCGAACTCATCAACCAGCACCTCGCCAACCTGAGCGACCTGTACACCCAGACGAAGTATGCCCACTGGAATGTCCGCGGCCATCACTTCATCGGCGTACACAAACTGTTCGACGAACTGGCCGAGCAGGTCGAGGAGGCGGTGGACACCCTGGCCGAGCGGATCTCCTCACTCGGCGGCGTGGCCCGCGGCACGGCGCGGATGGCCGCCGAAAACTCGGCGCTCGACGAGTTCCCCGAAGGCGTCTTCAACGACATGGAGGTCGTGGCCCTCCTCTCGGACCGCTACGCCCACGCGGGCAAGGAAGTCCGAGAGGCCATCGACCAGTCCGATGAACTCGACGACCCCACGACCGCAGACATGTTCACGACGATCTCGCGCATGCTCGACCATTCGCTGTACTTCCTCGAGGCGCACTTACAAAGTAAGTAGAGAGGGACGAGTAGGTCATCCCGGTCGGCGACAGGCCATCCGCCGACCAGCCCACGCCGAGACCCCGAGCAGTCCGAAAGTGATCAGGGCCGTCACGGACAGGGAGGCCGGGTGCCATTCGGACAGACGCTGACTGGGCGCGTCGGGGCCGTCGTGCCACTCGGAGGCGGTCAGGTAGCCGAACACGCCCCATTGTCGGCGGAAGAGCAGACGGCTAGGACGGATGTCCACGCCGCCCGGCCCGATGCGGGCGTCGGCGGTCCCGAAGGTCTCCGCCGCGCCGGACCACCAGAGGGCGGCGGTCGCGAAGACCGCCGCCAACGCCACCGACCAGCGCCGGCGAGTGACGGGCTTCATTCGATCGCGCCTCCCGCCGCCATCGGGCCGATTACTTCTTATCGCTCGGGGCGGGTTCGACCGCCGGCTTGCGGATGAAGACGTAGTACACGGTCACGACCGAGACGAGGCCGAACGCGCCGAGCATCAGGGGTAGGTAGTCCACAGGATAACTCCTTCGGGGTTGGATCGGGAGGAACACTTCCGGCAAGTATAGCTCGCGAATCCAGCCGAGGTCGAACGTCCTTGGACTCACGTCGTGGACGCCGAGGCGTTCCGGTGGTTCCTCGGCGCGCTCCAGGATGACCCGACCCACCGGATCACGCACGCGGCGCTCGTCACCTACCATGAGCGTAACGGGGACGCGGAGAAAGCCGCCTACCACCGCAACCGCGCCGCGTTCGCCCCGTGACGAATCCCCACGGCGAGGATGTTTTTCGCCTTCCCCCGCGTAGAAC
>JANXSH010000660.1 GCA_025356615.1 Planctomycetia bacterium
GCTCGAAGCCGAAGCGGTTCGAGCGCAACTTCATCCCCTGGATGACCTCGCGGCGGAAGAGCTTGTAACACGTCTCCATGTCCGTGAGGTTGAGATTCGTGAACATATTCGAGAGCGTGGTCAACATCCGGTTGGCTATACTGTGCCAGAAGTAGAGGACGCGGTGGCTCTCGCCGATGAAGCGGGAGCCGAAGACCACATCCGCCTTGTTTTCCATGATCGGCTGGAGGAGTTGGGGGAACTCGGCGGGGTCGTATTCCAGGTCGGCGTCTTGCACGATGATGACGTTGCCGGTCGCCTCGGCGAACCCACGGCGGAGGGCCGCCCCTTTCCCCTGGTTGACCTCCTGGAGGAAGACGCGGATGCCGTCCTTTCCGTCATATTCCTTCAGGATCTCGCGGGTGGAATCCTTGCTGCAATCGTCGATGATGAGGATCTCCATCGGGATCTCGACCGCGAGGACGCGGCGCAACACCTCGCGGATCCACCGCTCCTCGTTGTAGACCGGGATCACGACCGATAGCTTGAACCCGTCGGGAATCGGGTAGACGCCGATCGATCGGCAGGCCGCCGGACCCAGGAGGCGGTGGAGCAATTCGACCCGCGAAGCGCGGGACATCGGCGGAATCTGCTTCAACAAGGCCTCGACCGCCTGGACTTGCTCCGGGGTCATCATTCCGTCGGCCATGCACTCCTCCTCGAGCAACGGGGTCGATTGTCGTAGGCGGTATTTTCCGTCTGGACGACGCTTCGTCAAGTCGAAACTACCGTGGGGGAGAATAGACATGAGCCTGGCAGATCCTCATGGATCTGCCAGGCTCATCTGTCAACCACCTAGAAGGATACGCAGACACTGCTCCCAGGTGCATGGCACCCGGTGGCGAAAACCCGAAATCGTCCTCACCCGGATCCGGTCAGCGAATACGGCGAGCGATGCCGAGACTGTTGCTCTCCTTGTCGAGCCGGTCTCTCGGACCGCGCCCCAATCCTGGGGCAGATCGACTCGTCGGCCAGCCAGGACTTCCCAGGAAGCCCGAGGAAAGAAGCGGCCCGGTGGGCTTGTTATCGAGTGACCGCCGAAGGCGGCGGGGCAATCGCCTCGGTGCCTTTGAGGGGCAGAAGCTCTTGGCGGTAGATCGCGATGTCGCGGGGTGCTTCGATCCCTAGACGGATCTTGCCGCGATCGATATCCACGACCGTAATGCAAATATTGTCCCCGATGAAAATCTTCTCACCGAGTTTACGACTGAGGACCAACATCTCGCTACCCTCCTATGAGCGAAGCAGTGGTTTGACTTGCTTCAGAACTCTAACCCGCCGAACGAAACGAGGCGGTCGGAAGGGCCACTTTTTTCTACGATCCCAGGGAGTCTCCCCGGAATAAGCGTCACGTTTGCCGCGCTCGCGCCGTTCGGCCAGCCGACCCGATCGGAAAGACTAGCGCGCCTCGGCGTCGAAATCGGGATCGGGTCGGGATCTCGCTCATTCCGAAAGGAGGCTCATCCGCACGTCGGCCCAGAAGGCGATCCTGGCCCGGCGCTCCTCCGAGGGGACCGGCGCGAGAAGGGCGTGGTCGCGCACTCCCTCCTGGGCCGAGTTCTTCCGCCATTTCTCGAAGCGTCGGCGAGAATCCGACTCCCCGCGTCGCGCCGTGAGGTCAGCCCGGAGCCAGGTCCGTCCTCGTTTCCGAAGCGCGTGGCAGTGCATAGCCGACGGGGTGCTGGAGCGGCGGATCAAGGTCGGTGGTTAGCGAGTAGAGATTCTCGGTCGCGAACCTGATAGGATGGGGTTCCAGGGAGTGTGAATCGAGGGAAATCCAATGAATCAAATCGATGTCGTCGTGGACGTGCGCCAGAGCTTGGACACTGCCGAACTGATCGTCTCGAAGCAAAGGCTGACCTTCAACGGGGAGGCCAGCCTCGTCGGGCCGCCCGTGGAAACGCGGGTCGGGTTCGTGACTCGCAAAGCGCAGGTCACGGTTTTCGGGTTCGCCGAGATGGGAACCGGCCTCATACTCGCGGCCAGGGTCAAGAACATCGGGACGGTAACTTTTCCGATCGATCGAGTAGCTTTCGAGCATCAGTTCGAGCAGCCCCAAGATTTCCCATTGAAGTCGGGTATCGTCACCTATGAGATCGGTGGCGGTGTCGATCTCATCCCGAGAAATGAAACCAGGAAGGGGCCGTTCCAGTCCGGCGAGGAACGCGAGTATTATTTCCCGCCGATGATGTTCGATGGCGTCGTACTCCTTGCAGCGAGTCTGGCTCCCTCGCGGTTCTGGATCGCCGCATATTGCGGTACCGAACAGGTAGGCAAGCTCGGCGGGGAATATGTCCTGCCATACCTGAACAGATCGGGAATCGAGATCAACCGCCAGGCGTTGCCGCTATTCGACACCATGCCTGAAGCAGGCCGCCTCGCGGTCATCAAGGCTGTAGCAGCTCTTCGAGGGCTGGAGAGAGATCAATGGTCAACAAAAGGCGCGCAGCCGCTCGAGGGGATACCTCACGCCTTCGTCCTCCGGGCCAGTGAGGACTCGAGCGTGATCGTCACGCAGACGGAACACAAGGGCGTCGAGATCGTAGACATAGTCCGTCGAGCCATCCTCGATCAATTCCGCAAAACGAATAAGAGAGAGGACGTGAAGCCATGATGCTCGAGCCGATCGCCTTCAGCTACGAGCAATGTCTCGACGAGGCGCGGGAATTTCAGACATTCCTCGGCAGTCACACCTCGTTGAAAGAGAGGGACGAAATCCTCCCTTTCTTCAAAGTTAGGAAGCACTTGTCTGCGTTCATGGGGGTGTATTCCTCTCACATCTACGAGTTCAACTGTGTGGCGCACGAATATCCCCTCTTCGGCGACTTTACCTGCGACTTGGTCACGGGAGATTGGAACCGGAAAGCTTACATCTTCGTCGAGTTCGAGAATGCCGAGCCCAACAGTATCTTCATCAAGAAGTCACGGAACACTCCCGAATGGGCACCGCGCTTCGAGCATGGGTTCAGCCAAATCGTGGATTGGTTCTATAAGCTCGACACGCAGCGACACACACCCGATTTCGAAGAACGATTCAAAGATCGAGCCATTGACATCAGCGGCCTGCTCATCGTGGGGAGGAAACAGGATCTCGGGCCTCGGGAGAAAGACCGACTCAATTGGCGAGAACGGCGCGTTGATATCAATGGCAACAAGATCTATTGCATGACGTTCGACGACCTGTGCGAGCGAATCCTCTTCCGGCTTTCGAGCTATCAGAAGGTCTAGAACACGCGATTCTGCGAGACGAAAAGGGGACCACCCGGAAACCCTCGCCGAGGGCTCTCTCATCACCGAAGCAATCCTCACCCCCGCTTGCCACCCCCAACCTCCTTTCCCTAGTCTTCCTACAGACCACTACACCCAACACGGCACCACCATGCGCACGACCGCCGCCTGTTTCCTCGCCTCGCTCCTGTTCGTCCCGTCGCTGACGGCGGACGAACCCAAGGGCGGACCCAAGGCGCTCGAGCGCCTGAAGTACCGCAGCATCGGCCCCGCCGTCGGCGGGCGCGTGTGCCGAGCTGCCGGAGTGCCGGGCGACCCGCTGACCTACTACGCGGCGACCGCGTCGGGCGGGATGTGGAAGTCGGGCGACGGCGGCAAGCGCTGGGTGCCGATCATGGACGACATGCCGACCTCGACGATCGGCTCGTTCGCCGTCGCGCCGTCGGACCCCAACGTCCTCTACGCCGGCAGCGGCGAGGCGAACATCCGCGGCAACGTCGAGGTCGGTAACGGGATCTATCGCTCCACCGACGCCGGCAAGACGTGGAAGCACGTCTGGAAGCAGGAGGGCCAGATCGGGACGGTCATCGTCCACCCCAAGGATCCCGAAACCGCCTTCGCCGCCGTCCTCGGCAAGGCGTTCGGCCCGAACCCGGAGCGTGGCGTGTACCGCACGACCGACGGCGGCAAGACGTGGAAGCGTGTCTTGTTCCAGGATAACGATACGGGAGCCTCGGATGTCTGTTTCGACCCGAACAACCCGCGCATCCTCTTCGCGGGACTGTGGCAGGCGCGCCGCAAACCCTGGGATCTGACCAGCGGCGGCCCCGGCAGTGGGCTGCACGTCAGTCGCGACGGCGGCGACACCTGGACCCGGCTCGTCGCCCCGCCGAAGGACGACGTTCCGGCCAAGGAAGGGACGAAGCACGCGGACGGCTTGCCCGAGGGCATCTGGGGAAAGATCGGCCTCGCGGTCGCGCCGTCGGACTCTAAACGGGTCTACGCCCTCATCGAGGCCGAGAAGGGGGGCCTGTTCCGCAGCGACGACGGTGGCGATTCATGGAAACGCATCAATTCCAGCCGGGCGGTCCAGCAACGCGCGTGGTACTTCTCGACGCTCTCCGTCCACCCGAAGAACGCCGACATCTTGTACTTCCCACAGGTGCCGCTCTTGAAGTCCATCGACGGCGGCAAGACCCTTACGCGGATCAAGGGGCCGCACCACGGCGACCACCACGACCTCTGGATCGACCCGAAGAACCCCGATCGCATGATCGACAGCAACGACGGCGGCGTGGACATCAGCGTCGATGGCGGCAAGTCGTGGTACGCCCCGCCCCTGCCGATCTGCCAGACGTATCACATCGCCGTGGACAACCGCACGCCGTACCACGTCGCCTGTAGCATCCAGGACATCAGCACCGCGATGGGGCCGAGCCACTGCCTGACGGCGGCAGGAATCCCGACGGCGGAGTGGCACAGCGTGGGCGGCGGCGAGGCGGGCCACGTCGCCATCGACCCGACCGACCCGAACATCGTCTACGCCGGCGAGTACGGCGGATTCATCTCGCGCTACGACCACCGCACACGCCAGGCCAAGAGCATCGGCGTCTACCCGTTCAACGGCAGCGGTTTCGGCGCGGAGGATCTCCAGTATCGCTTCCAGTGGACCGCGCCGATCGTCATCTCGCCCCACGACCCGAAACTCGTCTACCACGCGAGCAACGTCCTCTTCGCGACGAGCAACGCCGGCAAGACGTGGACCGCCGTGAGCAAGGATCTGACGCGCAACGACAAGTCGAAGCAGAAGTGGGCCGGCGGCCCGATCACGGGCGACAACACCGGCGTCGAGGTCTACGGCACCATCTTCGCCCTCGCCGAGTCCCCCAAGAAGAAGGGTCTGCTCTGGACCGGCAGCGACGACGGCCTCGTCCACCTGACCCAAGACGGCGGCAAGACGTGGGAGGACGTGACTGCGGGACTCATCAAGGCGGGCCTCCCCGACTGGGCGACGATCACCTGCGTCGAGGCGTCGCCGCACGACGCGGACACCGCCTACGTCGTCGCCGACGCCCACCGGATCGACGACCGCAAGCCGTACCTGTTCGTGACGACGGACCTGGGGAAAACGTGGAAATCGCTCGCGGCGAAGCTGCCCGAGGAGTTCCTGCAAGTGCTGCGAGTCGATCCCACCAAGAAAGACATGCTCTACCTCGGCTCCGAGAAGGGCGTCTACTACTCGACCGATGCCGGGACGACGTGGACGCCGCTGAAGCTCAACCTGCCGACGGTTCGCGTCACCGACTTGATCGTGAAGGACGGCGACCTCGTCGTCGGGACGAGCGGCCGGTCGATCTGGATCCTCGACGACCTCACGCCGCTGCGTGCCCCCGCCGACGACGGCAAGGCCGCGCGCCTCTTCGTCCCGAGGGACGCCTACCGCTACCGCACGACGACCGAAGTCCGCCCCGGCATGCCGATGCACGCCGGAGACAACCCGCCGCCCGGCGCTACCCTCCACTATCGTCTCCCGGCGAAGGCGAAGGACGAGGTGAAACTCGAAATCCTCGACGCCGACGACAAGGTCTTGCGCACCCTGTCGAGCAAGAAGGACACCAAAGACGAGCCGGACCTCGGCTCGTACTCCGACGAGGAAGAGCCGCATCTGCTGCCGACGGAGGCGGGGTTGCACCGCGTCGTGTGGGATCTGAAGCTCCAGGGGGCGCGCACGATCCACGGCGCTCGCGTCGATTCCGGCGACCCGAAGGTCGGCCCGCTCGTCAACCCCGGCACCTACACCCTCCGCCTTAGGGTCGATGGCAAGCCGCTGTTGACGAAAGTAACGGTACGCCTCGACCCGCGCCAGAAGGACAGGACGCCACCCACAGAGGAGCAACTCGCGCTCACCCTGGCGATCCGCGACGACATCAGCAGTCTGACCGACGCGGTCGAACAGTTGCGATCGATCCGCAAGCAGCTCGTTTCGCGCGACAAGCTGGTGAAAAGCGACAACAAGGAGCTGCTCGACGCCTCCAAGGCGCTCCAGAAGAAGCTCGACGCGCTCGAAGAGGATCTCCACAATCCGAAGGCCGAGGTCGCCTACGACATCCTCGCCCGCAAGGGTGGGGCGAAGGTGTACTCGCAACTGGCGTGGCTGTACGAACTCATCAAGGACGCCGACGGCGAGCCGACCCAGGGGATCGTCGAACTCCACAAGACCCACGCGGGGGTGCTGAAGAAGGGACTCGCCCGGTGGAAGGTACTCGTCGAAGAGGATCTCGCGGCGCTGAACGAACAGGCGAAGAAGCTTGACGTTCCGGGGGTCATCGTGCCGGGGAAGAAGTGACCGGGACATGCGACCCATCAGAGATGATTGTGTCAAATGTTTGGGGCGCTGCCCGGATGAGTGACTCGTAGGGTGGGTCGAGTGAAGCGAGGCCCACCAGAGCGCCCCATGCGTCATACATAAGGATGAAGCCAGTGTAGCGCTGGTGGGCCTCGCTTCGCTCGACCCCATGCG
>JANXSH010000771.1 GCA_025356615.1 Planctomycetia bacterium
CCTGAACCCCGGAGGGGTGGTCCCGTAATGTAGCCCCGCGTGGAGCGCAGCGCAACGCGGGGTGGGGGCCTCGAACCACGGGTAGGAAGGCGGTTACGTCGAAAGGTGGTTTTTCAGGATTTTGGTGATCGTCCAGGGAAGACGGTTGACGGAGATAGCCGAGATGGTAGGATGGACCGCAGTAGATCGGTAGATTCAATCGTTAGCCTTGAATAACCATGTGGAACGTCGAAGACCTTAGTGCAGTCCCCGTAGAACTCGATTTCACTTCGTCGGGTCAGGGCCGACGTTCCGCAACCGCAATCGAGACGTCCGGCGTGCGTCTCTTCAACGCAATCGAGTTGATCGACGTAGACGCGACTGCGACACAAGTCGAGGTTTGCGAGGGCTGCGGCTGTTCTCACTGCTCCCCTGGTGGTTGGGTCGCATTTCGACGGATCGGTGACAAGGTCGTCTGGATACCCACCTGGGATAGGATGGAGACAGGCACCAGGGAGCAGGCGGAGTACGAACCTCCGCCCTTTTTGGGTAGTAAAGGAGCTCCGGTTTTTGGTTCGGCGATATGGGAGCGGCTTCGAGCATTTCATGGCAATCTTCCGGCTTGCGAGGACTTGCCGTGGATCAACTCCCGCGAAACGGCTCGCCTCTGCCAGTGGTCGGCACCGGGCCGCCTGCTGGGCGAATATCCTGCGGAGCCTCGCATGCGTCGCGACCTCCTCATCGCAGTCACCGACGGTGACCTTGCGGCGGAAACGAGTGCCATTGACGAGTGTCTCCAAGCGCACTTCAGAGCCGCCCAGCAAATGACGATCGTGCCAGGCAATGCGGATATAAAGCCAATCGAATTCTGGCTCGACTTACCTGGTATACCTGGGTGGACAAGATTCGGGAACGTGGGAAGCTGCCTATGCTTCCTAGTTGATGAAAGTATCGCGATCGTTCGCGAAGGTGGGCTAACCAACGGATGAAGTTGACCGTGGCCGCCATCCTGCTTTCGTGCGATACAATGCCGTTGCAGGAGGCCCCGGCGGCTTATTCTTATCGTTCGACAAGCCCCCCCCTCAAAACGGTATCTCCTCCTCATCCCCCTCCGAGAACACCCCCGCCGGCGCGTCGTCCAGCATCCGCCGGCGCAGCTCCCACAGGTGACGCACCCCCTCCCGCAGTCGCCGCTCGGACCAGACGTTCTCCCGGCGCTCCCCCGGAGCGATCAGCCCGACAACTCCATCAGCCGGTCGCGCAGCCGACACGCCGCCGCCAGCACCTCGCTCATCGCCCGCCGTCTGCGTTCCTCTCGCTTCGCCTCGGAGTTCATGAGACTTTCTCCTTTTCGGAGTGTGGTCAAAATGGTCAAAATACCCAAAAATCGCCTGTCTACCCCTCCGAAGCCGATTTTTGGGTATTTTGACCATTTTGACCATGCACCAGCGGATTGATTTCGTACCTCGGACTCGGTCGGCCCCGCGTCGGGTTCTCCACCCGAATCGTGCGCAGATACCCCATGTGTTCCAGCAGGTCGACGGCTTGCTCCACGTCTTCGGGAGTCTTGAACACGCCTCGATTGGCGTGCCAGACCTCCCTCCTCGTGCACGTCTTCACCTCCCGCCTCCTGACCCACCGCAGCACCCGCGCCGCCGCCGCCGCGTTCGGGTCGCTGTCCATCGCCAGGTGTACCTTCCGCGCGTGCGCCTGGAAGTAGTCCGCCAGCAGCACCGCCCGGCGCACGTCCTCCGCCTCGACGCAGGCGTCCAGGTCCGTAACCTCGCCGTCCGCCCAGCGCAGGCACCGCAGCACCAGCGCCAGCCGGCCCAGGTAGCCGCGCATCTTGGACCATACGCCGACCAGCGCCGGGGGGAAGTCGTCGGCGCTGCGCTCCTCCGCCGCCTTCCGCGTCCACTCGCGCATCACCTCCCGGCCCGCGTCGTCCAGCGGGATCACCACCGGCTCCCAGTGCAGTTCGTCGTCCTCGCGGGTCGCCCTCATGCCCAGGCCCAGGAGGCGGTCGATCACCCCCCGGAGCATCGCCCTCGTTCCGTCGTCCACCTCGAGGAAGCGCTCCTCGACCGCGGGCATCTCCGGCGGGTAGCTCACCAGGATCCGGTCGATGAAGCCGTCCAGCACCGCCGGCCCCTTGCCCCGGTCGCCGCGCAGCGTCGGCAGCTTGTCCGGCGTCAGGCTCCCGATGACGCTCACGAACGGCCTCGTCGCCGTCAACGGCCCCGCCTCGTGCGTCTTCTTGCGGTCCACGACCACGTCCTCCCCCGACCAGACCGACAGCCAGAACTGCTGGTCCGCCCCCCGGCCCCG
>JANXSH010000097.1 GCA_025356615.1 Planctomycetia bacterium
TGATCGACGCGGAGGCCGAGGGCCGACCGCTGACGTGCCCGAACCTCAACGAACTGTGCCAGCGCTACCACGCCTACGATGTCCTATCCGAGGTCGCGCGGGAGCGCGGGGATGCGGTCCATTTCCTCGCGGGCCTGCTCGCCGCGAAGGCGTAATCAGCCACCGGACTTGCCTCGCTTCGGGTTGAGTAGCGCGTCGATTACCCAGCACTCACGCACATGCGGCCCCGCCCCCCGCATGTGTTCGAGTATCCCCGATTCGGTACAACCCACGTCTTCGAGAGCGTCCGCCAGGATGGGCATCGCAGCGTGGTCCCCCTCGTCGCGCACTCTCCGGGCCAGGGCAACCACGATCCCCGCCTCCCAGTGCAGCCAGGAAGGTTCCACCACGAAGTCCCAGCCCACGCGAATCCGAGTGTTGCCAATTCTCATCACGTCATGCGGAAGCAGGCGATGACTCGAACCGACTTCGACGAGTCCTTCGTTGAGAAAGGTCCCGTTCCGGCTCCCCACGTCTTGGAACCAGGCACCGCAGCCATCCCGTCCAACTTCACACTGGCGCTGGCTAATGAACATATTCCACATACCCACGCGGATGTCCGCGTCTGGATCACGGCCCATGCTCAGGGGATGTTCGAGAGGAAGCACGACCCTGCGAGGGAGCACGGCGGCGACCGGTGTCGGAATGTCCAACCAGATGTCCATGTTGGCTAGGCTCCTCGAATCGAGCCTGAGATTCTTATCGTGAGAGTCGTCCTCGTCGGCTATCGCCAGTCGTTGAGAATGTGAAACTCTCTCGCGATCGGATAGCCGTGCGGTACGGCGGCTTCGATTCGTCCGATGGCAGCCACGATGTCGGGCGGCATCATGTCCCGTCTGCGATCATTGTCCTGGTAGATCCCGAAAATCCCAGGGTGATTCTGATCGAGCCTGTGAAGAGCGTGAAAGTCATCCGGGTCTTTCGTGACGACGATCAGGTCATGCTGGACCGCATAACTCAGGTGGACCGGATCGTCCACTCCGTCGTTACCAACGTCCACGGGACGGACAACCGTATGCCCGGCCTGAACGAGCAGGCGAGCGAGCAGACGGTCGTTGATACAGTCATCCAGGTACAGACCAAGGGCCAAGGCGCGTCCCCCTCTGTGCCAGTCGCAAGTGTTCGTAAGCGGTCTCGTATTGGAGCAATGCAGCATTCTCCTCCGCGTAGACGATTGCTTCGCGAATCGCCTCGACGGGTAGATCCAGATTTTCCGCCGCTTCGTCCTCAGTACATCCGGTAACAGGAATGGAACTCAACAACTGCCGAACCGTCATCTTCCGGCCTTTGATGTAGAGTTGCTTCCGCCACGGATGGTTTCGGCGGACGAGATACTTCCACGGCTCCACCGGCGTTTCCACCGACTTTGGTACGAAGGGGGTGCTTCCGTTCGCGGGAGCCTCGATCGGGACCAGAGTGTAGGCGGTGTTGGTCGTCGGGTCGAATACGGACGGAGCGCCAGTCTCCTGATGGAGCGCTTTCGACTGTTCCAAAGTAAGTTCGATCATGGTAGCCTCCAGGGACGCGCCTCACTCCTTGCTCAACTCCGCCATCACCGCGTCCGTCATCGTCATGTTGCTGTACACGTTCTGCGTGTCGTCGTAGTCGTCGAGCGTCTCCATGAGGCGGATCACCCGCATGGCCGTCTCGACATCCGGCGGGTCCATCGTCGCCTTCGGCAGCATCGGGATTTCGGCGTTGGCCACCTCGAAATGGTTGGCCCGGATCGCCTCCTGGACCTTCATGAACATCGCCGGGTCGGTGATGACCTCGAAGAAGTCGCCCTGGAGGCGGAGGTCTTCCGCCCCGCTATCGAGCGCGATCAGCATGAGATTGTCCTCATCGACCCCCTTCGCGGGGATCGTGATGAGGCCCTTCCGGTCGAACAGGTAGCCGACGCAACCGGGGTTGCCCATGTTGCCGCCGGACCGTTCGTAGAACTTGCGAAGCTCGCCGTTGGTCCGGCTCCGATTGTCGGTGAGGATATCGACGATGATCGCGATCCCTCCGGGGCCGAAGCCCTCGTAGGTGACTTCGTCGAGAACCTCCGTCCCGAGTTCCCCCGTGCCGCGCTTGATCGCGCGCTCGATCGTGTCCTTCGGCATCAAGGCGTCTTTCGCCTTGTCGATGGCGTAGCGCAGTTTGAGGTTCATGTTCGGGTCGCCGCCCCCACTGCGGGCGGCGATGATGATCGCCCGGCTCAGCTTGCTCCAGTGCTTGCCCCGCTTTGCGTCGAGGGCACCCTTCTTGTGTTTGATCGTCGCCCAGTGGGAATGGCCGGACATGGTTGCTCCTCTTAGTCGATCGGCAGGAATTTTCTCCGCTCTCCCCCTGATTACAGGGGCGAGGGGAATTAGTTACGGTGTAACGCGCGTCGGCGTCACCAGTCGAATCTTGTCTTGAATTTCCTTGTAACGCGGATCGCCCTTCCGGCGAGCACCCGCCTCGTACAGTGCGAGCGATTTCTTCCAGGCGACAGCAGCTCTGTCGCCCTGCTTGGTCCGGTGGTAGACATCGCCGAGGTGATCCCAGACGACCGGATCATCGTACCCGCCGTCCAGTTTCGATGCCTTCTCCAGTTCCGCGATGGCCTCGGCGAGTTTCCCTTCTCGGAATAGTACCCAACCGAGACTGTCCACATAGGCGGCGTTGTCTACCACCTCCTTGACGCGCGTCGCACCGGCTCCTGTCGATTGCTGTCGGTCGAGTTCGATCGCTTTGCGAACGAGGCGCTCGGCCTCGGGCAACTCCTTGTTGCGATCGGCCATCACATAACCCAGGTCATTGTTCGCCGTCGCGTCGTTCGGATCGGACTCGAGGATCATCCGCAACTGCTGCTCGGACTCGTCCATCTTGCCCATCGCCTGGTACACTTGTGAGAGCGTCGCGCGGACATCGCGAAGGTCGCCCCCCGTATTGTATTCTTTGAGCATCGACTGGCACTCCATCAATGCGCGAGCGTGTTCTCCGGCGTGGATGAGGACATCCACGCGGAGCCGTTTGCACATGAGGAGTTGCTGCGAGCCTGCATCCTGAACTGCCAGGTCCGCCGCCTTCAGGGCCGCCTTGTGATCGCCGAGATACTGGTGGGCACGCAGCATCTCGGTGTGGAACAGGACGCGATTCGTGTTCTGCGCCTTGGTCAGACCCTTCTTGCAGAGTTCTAGCATCGCCTCGTGCTTGTTCTGGAGGCGTAAGACCCTCACCAGTCCCGAGTAGATCTCCGCTTCTTGCTGGGCGGGGCCACCCAGCTGGTCGAGGCAACTCCGGTAGAGCGACTCGGCTTCCGCGAGTTGCTTCGTTTTGCTCGCCAACGTCGCCAGCACCCCGCGCGTCGTGAAGGACAATCGGGCCAGACGGGTGGGACGAATGGCGAGGTCGAGAATCAGGCCGACCATGCTCGCTTCTTCCCGCAACACCGCCATCATGGCACGCGCCCGCCGTCCTTCCGAGGCGTCGGGTGGCCGTTTCTCGTCGCCGCCCGCCGCGTCAAGTGTCTTGTCGAGCATCGTGAGCAGTCGTTCGGCTCCCACCGCCCCCTCGTCCTTGTACAGCTCGAAGAGGCCACGGTAGACTTCCGGCGTCACATGCTCTTTGAGCAAGACGGCGTAGAGTTCTCGTGC
This sequence comes from Planctomycetia bacterium, assembly GCA_025356615.1. Lineage (GTDB taxonomy): Bacteria > Planctomycetota > Planctomycetia > Gemmatales > Gemmataceae > JANXSH01. Next base: position 3,663 of record JANXSH010000097.1, read on the forward strand.
TTCGCCTCGCCTCTTCCCCTTGCGATACTCTCTCCCGAGGAGCAATCGAAGCGAGAGGTTGTTCGGATCCCGACCCGAAGACGCCTCGAGGGCCGTCAGGACATCCGCGTCTCGATTCAGTTTGCGCTGGAGGGCGATCCGCAGCTCATAGCCGTCCACGCTGGACGGTTGACTTCGCAGGTAGTTTTCCAGTTGCGCGAGCGCATCGCTCGGCTTGTTCTGCTCGTCATACACCTGGGCAAGATTGAAGGACAGCCTAGGGGCACGAAGGGCGTCCTTCTTCTTAGCCTTCTCGAAGGCTTCGATCGCCCGGCTGATCCTCTTCGCGCGTAGACACACCCGGCCCACTCGCTCCAAGACTTCTGCGCACTGCTGATCCACTTCTTCCCGTTTGAAGCGACCCGAGGCCATGATAACTTCCGGCTTGTCGAGGAGACTGGCGGCATGCTCGAATGCCTTCTCGGCGTCGCCGAGGCGCTCGCCCTTCTCGTGCAGCATGCCCATCTCGATCCAAACCTGGGCCTCCAGGTCGGGGCGCTCGTGGATCTTCTTCGCCCGGCTCGAATGCTCCAGCGCGTCGATCGCCTCTTTCCCCCGATCCAGCCCGCGCAGTTGGCGGGCGACCAGGTAGGCCGTGTGGTAGTCCTCCGGGTCGAGCCGCATGACCACGCGCCCCGTCTTCAGCGCGTCATCGACGCGGTCGAGCGTGAGGTACATCGAAAAGAGGCTGCGATGGATCGCCGCCGCGTCCGGGTCGAGCCGTTTGGCATCTTCGTAGGCTTTAAGGGCTTCGACCAGACGATTGTTGCGCTCGTGGAGGATGCCGACGCCGTAGAGGCGCTGGGCTTCGCGCCGGTCGAGGTCCAACCGGCTCGCGCTAGACTTGGGGGACAGGAGGGCAGGGCGATCGGGGTCCGTCAGACTTCGAGCGAGGATCGGACCAGCCAGGAAGAGAATAAGAGCAGCCAATGCCCACCGGGAAGTCAACGACATGGCATACCTCCAGCCTACGGGCCATCGGCCTCGCATCAACGCGAGACCGCGAGGGGAGCATAGCAAGTGGTGCGTGAATTTCCTAGCGGAGTGAAGGCGACAAGGTGACAAGGTGATTGGACTCGAATCAATGCACTGTCTTGAGCCTTGTCACCTTGTCACCTTGTCACCCGAGCGAAGCGAGTCATCACCGCGGCTTCGCCCGCGTGGCGCGTCCCGCCGCGACGGCACCGGCCCCGACTTCTTGCCCGGTTGGGCAATCGGCGCGGAGTGGGCAAGCCGAGCAATTCGGCTCTTCCTCCCAGCAGAATTGTTCTGCCACTTCGCTGATGCCGTCCGTGAACGCCTGGTTCTTCGTCTTGGGGACGAGGTGTTCGAGCGTGGCCCGGACCGCTTCGATCTCTTCGACTTCCGCGTCGATGATCCCGAGGCGCTGGGCGCAGCGGAGCGTCGGCGCATCGACGGGGATGGCGTGGCCCCCGAGGGAACGCTGGACGACCCAGGCTCCGACGTAGTCGTTCGAGGCACCATAGCGGACGAGCGCCTTCGCGGCGACCTTGAGGCCCTTCTTGTGCATCCCCTCCAGGTCGAACGAGAAGTCCGTCTCGAAGACTTCTTGGAGGAAGGAGATCAGGCGCTGGGCGCGGGTCTCCGTGTCGCTCAGTCCCTCCATCGCCTCTTCGAGTTCGCGATTCGTGCTGACCCGGATCTCGTTCCAGTCGAAGAATCGGTCCTTCAGATTCTCGAACGCCGAGTCGGCTTGCTCTCGCGTCGCGTTCTCGCGACAGAGGCCGTAGATGAATTGCTCCAGGACGGGCAACGTCTCCTCGAAACCGCCAGCGGGGTGTTCCGCCAGGGTCAGGAGTTGGGTGAACAGACGCTGCTTGTTGGTTGTCGTCGCCATGTGGCGTTCTCCCTCCCATGGAATGGTGACGGAAGTCGATGCCGGGACGTGGCCCGGCATAGGTCAACTCCCGCCCGTTCGGTCGGCCGTCGATCCATCGGACGGCTCCTCGGATGCGGCTTCCTCTCCGGTCGAGGCCGCGTTGTCGCTGGGTGAACCAAGAGCTTCGTGGATGAGCCGGGTCATCTCCAGACTTTTCTTCACCCCGTCATCCACCACGAATTGAATCACCGGCGTGAATCGGGTCTGCAATCGCTTCGCCAGCTTCGACTGGAGGAACCCGGTCGCGTGGCGCAGGCCGTGCATTGTCAACTTCTGTTCGCTCTCGCTGCCCATGAGCGAGACGTACACCTTGGCGTGTTGGAGGTCGCCCGACACTTCGGCGCGCGTCACCGTCACGCCCTTGACGCGCGGGTCGTTCAGTTCGAACAGGATCGTCTCGCTGGCGACCTCGCGGATCGCCTCGGACACCCGCGCTATCCGATGACTCTTCATAATGCCTTCTCTTCTTGCAACCCCGCCGGGAGTCCAGGGTGTCGTCCAACTCCCGACTGGGTGGGCGATCGGATATCACCTGTGTTCAGTGTTCAGTCCCGACCTTGGTTGATTTACTGAACACTGAACACTGAAATCAATTCAACGTCCGCAACACGTGGTCGATGCGGTAGCACTCGATCGCGTCATCGACCTTGATGTCGTCGTAGCCCGCGATCTTGATGCCGCACTCGAAGCCCTCGCGGACCTCGCGAACGTCGTCCTTGAATCGCTTGAGCGATTCGAGCCCCGCACTCCGCTCGGGGGGCGGGTAGACGACCAGCCCGTTCCGAACGACACGGATCTTGGCCGACCGCTCCATCACGCCCTGCGTCACGAAGCAGCCAGCGATGGTGCCGACGCGACTGATTCGGAACGTGTTGCGGACATTGGCCCGGCCGAGGTAGACGATCTCCTCGCGCGGCTTGAGCTTGCCCTCCAGGGCCAACCGAATGTCGTCGGCCAGCTTGTAGATGATGTCGTACTGCTTGATCTGGATGCCCTTCTCCTCGGCCAGCGCACGGGCCTCGGTGTCGGGCACGACGTTGAAGCCGACGATCAAGGTGTCCTCGGGCGAGGTCAAGGCGAGCTGGACATCGCTCGCGCTGATCCCGCCGATGGCCGCGTGCAAGACGCGGACGCGGACTTCGTCGTGGTAGAGCTTCTCCAGCTCGTTGCGGATCGCCTCGACCGAGCCGCGTGCCTCGGCCTTGAGGATGATCTTGAGTTCGACGATCTGGGCGTCCTTGAGCGTCTCGAGCGTGAGGCGCTTCGCGGAGATCTGCGACTTCTGCATGAGCAGCGCCCGTCGGCCCGAGGCGATCTCGCGGGCGTTCGACAGTTCTTCGACGACGTGGAACGTGTCGTCGGCGTTGGGAACCTGGTCCAGCCCGAGGATGCGCACCGGCAAGCTGGGGCCGGCCTCCTCGATGACCCTGCCCACGTCGTCGTACATCCTGCGGACCGTGCCGTAGCACGCCCCGCAGAGGACGATGTCGCCCGTCCGAAGGGTGCCGTCCTGCACGAGCAACGTCGCCTGGACGCCCTCGCGTTCGGAGAGGTATGCCTCGAGGCAGGTGCCCGAGCCTGCCTTCGCCGGGTTGGCGCTGAGTTCTTGCAGTTCCGCGACGACGGAAATCTGCTCGAGCAACTCGTCGATGCCCTTGCCGGTCTTGGCACTCGTCAAGACGAACGGCACGTCGCCGCCCATGTTGTCGGGGATCAGACCGAGGCTGTAGAGTTGTTGCTCGGTCTTGCGGAGGTTCGAGTCGGGCAGATCGACCTTGTTGATGGCGACGACGATCGAGACCCCGGCGGCCTTGGCGTGGCTGATGGCCTCCTCGGTCTGCGGCATGACGCCGTCGTTCGCGGCGACGACGATGACGGCGATGTCCGTCACGTTGGCACCGCGTGCCCGCATCTTGGTGAACGCCTCGTGGCCGGGCGTGTCGAGGAAGGTGATCGGCTTGCCGTCCTTGGAGACGCGCCAGGCGCGCAACACCTGCGTGATGCCGCCGGCCTCGGTCGAGACGACATCCGACTTGACGCCGTAGGCCTCGCGGATGCGGTCGAGGAGCGAGGTCTTGCCGTGATCGACGTGTCCCATGACCGCGACGATCGGGGCGCGGTGGACGAGATCCTCGGGCGCATCGACCGCGCCGTGGATGTCGAGCATCTCCTGCTCCACGTCCACGTCCCGCTTGATCTCCAACTCGCAGCCGTATTCGAGCGCGACGAGTTCGGCGAGGTCCGGCTCGATGCCGGAGTTGATACTCGTCGTGGGTGCCAGGCCGTGGCCCCAGAGCTTGGCCAGAACCTCGTGGACCTTCCGGCCGATGGCCTCGGAGAAGGTGCGGACGGTGATCGGCAGGGTGATCGGGGTCTTGCCCTTGCGCTGGAGCGTGCCGGGCGGCTTGGGTTTCTTGTGGCGGTCCTTGTAGCGGTAGCGAGGGCCGTCGTCGTCGAGCAGGGTCGCCGTGTTGACCTTGCCGCGCGAGTCCGTGCCGGGCACGTCGCGCTGGGCGCGGCGGTTGCTGCGGTCCTTGTGGCGGTCCGCGCGACCGGGGACGCTCCCCGGCTCGCGTCGCTTCCCGTCCTCGTCGAATTCGGATAGGGGAGCCGCTCCCGCGCCGGGCGCGCCGGCGACCGCCGTCGCGGCCGGACGCGCGGGCTGGTTGAGCTTCCGCATCTGGTCTTCGAGTTCTTTGACCGTGATCGGCGTATCGCGTCCCTGCATCTGGGCGAGCAGTTCGGGGGGGATGCTGGCGAGCTTCACCGGCCCGGTGGGCTTGACCGGCTGCTTGTTCAGCGGGGACGGCGGCGCGGGCCGGGGCTGGTTTTGACCCGCAGGGGCGGACGTGACGCGATAGTTGGTCCCGACGCGCTGCTGGCCGGGGCGTAGGGGGCGTCGGTCACGTTGCTGGGCGTCACCCTGGGCCGTCTGCCCGCCCTGATCGGGCTGCCCGCCTTGCGCAGGCGCTGGCTGCCCACCCTGCTGAGTCCCGCCGGGACGCTGGCCTTGGGTGGGACTCGGTCGCTGGCCCGCCGATCCCATTTGGCGCATGGGAGGGGCGTTCGTCGTCGGCGTCGGACGCGGGGCGTGCGGCACCCGCGGCTCGTGCGCCGAGGCGGCGGGCCGCGCCGGCTGGTGGGCGTGCGCGGGGCGGTGCGTCTCGGTCGGCCGTTGGGGCGCGGCGGGAGCCGGGCGTGGTGCGGGTGACTCCGTCGGCTTGGCCGTCGTGGCGGGAGCCACGGGCGCATGCACATCGGGAGCCTTGGGGGTGGGAGCGGGATGAGCCGGGGCTGCCGGCGCGATTTTCAGAGCAGGTATAGACGGACTCTCCTTGGAGGCGGCGGCGGGCGGAGCCGCAGAATGCGCAGGCGCTTTATGCGTCCGCGTGACAGGGGCGTCTTTGGCGGCGGGTGCCAAAGCGGGCGCAGAGGGAGACGTTGGCTTGGCGGGAGCCTTCGTGGGCGCGGCGTGAGCCGGCGGTGCGACAGGCGCGGACGACTCGGTGGCCGGCTCGGTCGCGGCGGCTGGAGATCCCGATGTGGGGGGCGCTTTGGCAGGACTCGGCCTTCGCTGATCGAGATTCACGATCACGCGGGTGGGCGTCGCCACGACCTTGCTCGGCGCGGGGGCCGGCGCGGGGGCGGATTGGGTCGGAGCCTGGCCGGATCCTCGTTTCACCAGTTCGAGGATCTGGTCGCGCTGCTCTGGCTCGATCGTACTGAGCTGGTTGCGGATATCAAGGCCGTGTTCCTGGCACAGTGCCAGGAGATCCTTGCTCTCCATGTCCAGCTCTCGAGCGAGAGCAAAGATGCGCACTCTCTCTTTCTTCTGCAAGCGTAACTCCCCGTGTTCGGTTATCTCGACATAAGATCTCCCCCGCTGCGGTTCATATCAGGGGGTGTCATGAATTCGCCACTACACCTATTCTAACGGACTTTGCCGGGAGGAAAAGAGATCCTCCCCGCTTCGCGCCGATTCTCTAGTCTATCCGGCTTCACTCGCCCGCCGAATGCTCCGATTTCGTAGCTTTTTCCGATAGCGCCGAATGCTCCATCTCGACTGCGGGCTGATGCAGACTCTCTACGACGACTTCTTGGACGATGGCCTCCTCGAGCATCTCCTCCTGGGCGACGACTTCCTCCAGCATCTCCTCCTGGGCCTCTATTTCCTCGAGGGCGTCTTCCAGGGCGACCACCTCTTCGAGCATCTCCTCCTGGGTGGGTGCCGACGCTGTGCCAGCGTCCTGCGGCGTCTCTTCGCCCTGCGCCGGGGCTGCTTCGCCGGGGCCGAACAGGCTGTCGAATTTCGACTTGGCGGACGACGGCCCCGGCCCCCTCCCGCCCTCCCGGCCCTTGTTCCCCTTGGGGCTGGCCTGGATCTGGGAGGCGGCCTCGTCGGCGTAGGCGATCAGGTCCGCCGCGGTGTCTTCGTCGGGGGCACCTAGTTCGATGAGTTCCGCAGGCGTCAGGACGGCCACGTCCTCGCAGGACAGGAAGCCGGATTCGATCAACGCGACCATCAGGTCCGCAGACATTCCGTCGAGGGCCATGAACTCCGACTCGGCCTTGTCGATGGCCGTGTTCAGCTCGTCCGGCGTCATGATCTCGATGTCCCAGTCCACGAGCTTGGACGCCAGCCGGACGTTCTGCCCGCGCCGACCGATCGCCAGCGAGAGCTGGTCCTCCTTGACGAGGACGATCGCGCGTTGGAGCTTGTCGTAGAGGAACACCTCGTCGATGGTCGCCGGCTGGAGCGCGTTCTGGATCAGGAGTTGGAGCGAGTCGTTCCAGCGGACGATGTCGATGCGCTCGACGCCGCCGAGTTCCTCGACGATGTTCTTGATCCGGCTGCCGCGCACCCCGACGCACGCCCCGACGCAATCGACCCGGCTATCGACGCTGCTGACGGCGACCTTGGTTCGATAACCGGCCTCCCGCGCGACGCGCTCTATCTTGATGGTACGGTCTTCGATCTCGGGAATTTCGCGCTCGAAGAGGCGCTGGACGAAGAGCGGGCTGGTGCGCGAGAGGATCACCTTCACGCGGTTGCCCGCCTTCTTGACCTCGAGGACGACCGCGCGGATCTTCTCGCCGACGTGGTGCGTCTCGCCGGGGATCTGCTCGCCGCGCGGCAGGATCGCCTCGGTCTTGGTCAGGGAGACGATGGCGGCCCCGCCCTCGATTCGCTGGACGATGCCCGGCTGGTTGAGGAGTTGCCCCTTCATCTTCTCCATGTCGGTCATCAGGCTGGTACTCTCTTCCTCGCGGAAGAGTTGGATCATCTGTTGCTTCGCCGCCTGGGCCGCGATTCGACCGAGGCTCCCGGCGTGGGGGTCGATGATCACGTCACCCTTCTGGGCGGTAATCATGCCGTTCTTGCGGTCGATGCTGACGAGGATGCCGTCGTCGTCTCCGTAGTGCTTGCCGATGGCGAGCCGGACGGCGCGCTCGATGGCGTTGTAGGAGACTTCCTCGGGGATTCCCTTCTCGCGGGTGAGCGTTTCGATGACCCGGCGGAGTTCCAGCCCTGCCTTGGCTTTTTCGCTGCTAGTCGTACTCATCGTAGGCTACTCGTGCGTCGCGGATGGGAGCCAGGGTGGAAATCCTGCCCGATCGTGTGTCCAACAAAAAAGGTGGGACCATGCCCACCTGGAAAGCTCAGCCTTTATCAGGCTGGTTACCTGGTTCGATGTCGTCCTCCCCCCCTGGGGAGTGAAGTAGACATCTCGTCGTCGCGTCGAAGAGGAACGCCCGGTTGGGGTCGCGATCGTCCTCGGAAGATCGCCAACCGAGGAGAACCTCTCTCCCAGCGAATCTGTTCCAAGAGGGGGGAATCGGAGCGAGATCGATTCCGGACTCGAGAGTCAGACTCACCGGATCGCCACTCGAACGCCCGCGATGGAGCGTCATGGGAGGCCACCCGAGTTGACGAGCCACGAAGGCCGTCGCGGGTCTGGACAGCACCTCGGAAGGTGTGCCCACCTGAACGAGACGCCCTTCCTCGAAGATCGCCAGGCGATCCGCGATGGCAAGCGCCTCTTCCTGATCGTGCGTGACATAGATCATTGTGGCGCGTTGTCGCCTCCTGAGCAAGTCCAAGATCCCGCGAAGATCCCAACGGAGCGGCCCGTCGAGACTCGACAACGGCTCATCGAGCAGAAAAATCGGCGCAGTCCGCAAGAGCGCTCGCCCCAAGGCGACTCGTTGGAGTTGCCCCCCGGATAGCTCGCCGGGCCTTCGATCGAGCAAGGAATCGATGCCGAGTGAGTGGACGAGTTCGTCGAAACGAGCCTTCTCGACCTCGATCCCGAAGATGAGATTCTCGCGCACGCGGCGATCGGGATACAGCACGGGACGCTGCCCGAGGTAGCTGACGCCTCGCCGGTGGGGCGGCAAGGCATCGATTCGCTGTCCCCGGATGAAAATCTCCCCTCCGGTCGATTCCTCCAATCCGGCGATGAGCCGAAGGAGGGTCGATTTGCCCGACCCGGACGGCCCGAGGAGGACGAAGCACTCACCCGCCTCGACCGAAAGGCTCGTTTGATGGAGGCCGACGATTCCTCGCGGGTAGGTCTTCGAGACGCGGTGCAACGACAGCTCGTGCATGAAAATTCTCCTACTGACCTGCCATCACCCACTGTACGAGTGTACGATCCGCGCGGACACAGGAGACCATGCCATGAACAATCTCGATCTGTCGAATCGCATGCAGGAGTTCGCGCGGGAGCAGGAACGCCAGGGGGCGAACCTGTTCCAGGTGCGATCGTACCGCGTCGCCGCCGGGGCCATCGCTCGGTTGGAGATCCCCCTCGCGCTCATCTTCACGCGCGGCGGCCGGCTCGCCCTCGAGGCACTGCCTGATATCGGCAAGAGCGTCGCCTACACGCTCGAGACCCTCCTCACCGAAGGGGAGCCGCGAACGATCGAACGCCCCGATCGCGGCCGGGAGCCGCTCGGCCTGCTATCGACTCTGCCCGGCGTCGGGTCCCGTCTCGCGGAACGACTCCACGATCGACTCGGCATCCACACCCTCACGGCCCTCGTCGAAGCCGGGGCCGACGGCCGACTAGCATCCGTGGGCGTCTCCGGCAAGCGACTCGCCGGCCTGATGGCCGCCGCCCGCGCGCGACTGGAGACGATGCACGACGCCGCGCCCCCGACGGATGAGCCTTCGCTCTCGCTCCTCCTCGAAGTGGACGGAGCGTATCGCCGTCAGGAAGGCTCTTCGTGGGACCGCGAAGGCTGGCGGATCCGCGCCCACTTCGCTGACACGGCGTTGGCCCATCGGCGCGGCATGACCCGCGATTGGGTCGTCCTCGAGTATTCGCGGCCCGGCATCACGGGCCAACGAACCATCGTGACGGAGACCGACGGCGACCTCGCCGGCAACCGCGTCGTTCGCGGTCGAGAGGTCGAGTCCCGTCACGAAGTCGCGGCTTGAAGAGAGCTAACCACAGAGTCACAGAGGGCACAGAGAAGACAGAGCAAAGTAGGATACCGGGTCGATGTTGTGCATCCTATCTTTACTCGGTCCTCATTCTGTGTCTCTCTCTGTGACTCTGTGGTTGGCTCCGAGATGACAATGTTCCGATCGCTGCGACTGTTCCTCGAGTTGATTCGCTTCAGCCATACCATCTTTGCGCTGCCCTTCGCGCTGACCAGCGCGGCCCTGGCATGGCGGACGATGGGGCGGTTCGATTGGCTCGAACTGGTCGGCATCCTCGTCTGCCTCGTGTTCGCGCGGTCGGCGGCGATGGGATTCAACCGCCTCGCGGATCGCCACATCGACGCGAAGAATCCGCGTACCACAGGGCGACACCTACCGGCGGGCCTCGTCTCGGTCTCGTCGGTGCTGATCTTTACGATCGGGAGCGGCCTGGCCTTCATCGCCGCGACGGGGCTGTTCCTGCTCAGGGATAACGAGTGGCCGATCTACCTCTCGGTGCCCGTACTGCTCTTCTTGTGTGCCTACAATTACACCAAACGATTCACGGCTCTAGCCCACTTCTGGCTCGGCGTGTCGCTCCTCCTCGCGCCGGTCTCGGCGTGGATCGCGATTCGCGGGATGCCATCCTGGCCTGAGGCGGGGGTCCCTTTGCTCCTCGGTGGGGCGGTCCTGTTCTGGGTGTCGGGCTTCGACATCCTCTACGCCTGTCAGGACGCGATCTTCGACCGCGAAGCGAGGCTGAAGAGCGTCCCCGCCTTGCTGGGAGTGGCGGGGAGCTTGCGCGTCGCAGCGGCCTGCCATCTCGTCATGCTCGTGATGCTCTTGCTCCTCGGGCAGGCGTGCGAATACCTCGGCTGGATCTACTTCACGGGGGTCTGCGCGGTCGCCGTCCTCCTGGCGTGGGAACACTGGCTCGTTCGGCCCGACGACCTCAGTCGGGTCAACCAGGCGTTCTTCCATGTCAACGCGATCATCAGTGTCGGTCTATTCCTGCTCGTCCTCGTCCAACTCGCCGTCCGCGTCTGATGCCGTTGTGGTCTCGCGGGATACAATCCCCTCCGGTCGATCTCTCCACCACCCCGCGAGACAATCCCATGCAACACCCCTCCCGTCGCATCTTCCTCGCCCAAGGCGCAACCTTGGTCGCCGCATCCGCCCTCCCCGCGCGGTCGGCCAATGAGACGATCAACGTCGCCTGCCTCGGCGCGGGGGGGAGATGTCGGCACCTCATGGGTGCGCTGGCGAAGGTCAAGAACGTCCGCATCGCCGCCGTCTGCGACGTGTGGGACCAAAATCTCGCCGAGTCTCTGAAACTCGCCGACCCCAAGGCGATCACCAGCCGGGACTACAAGGCGCTATTGGCTCGCAAGGACATCGACGCCGTCCTGATCGGCGCGCCGGACCACTGGCACGTCCCGATGACGATCGACGCCGTCGCCGCCGGCAAAGATGTCTACGTCGAGAAGCCGCTGACGCACGACCTCGGCGAGGGGAAGAAGGTCCTCGACGCGGTCGAGAAGTCGAAGCAGATCGTGCAGGTCGGCACCCAACAGCGGAGTATGCCTCACATCCAGAAGGCCCGCGAGTTGATCCAGAACAAGCGCCTCGGGACGGTCCTCAAGGTGCGGATGAGCTGGAACCGCAACACCGACCGCATCCGTCGCAACAAGCTCGGCATCGACCCCAAGTCCGTCAACTGGAAAGCCTTCCTCGGCAACGCCCCGGCCCAGGACTTCGACGAATACCGCTTCCGCAACTGGCGCTGGTTCTGGGATTTCGGCGGGGGCATCTTCACTGACCTGATGGTCCACTGGGTCGATGTCGCCCACTGGTTCCTCGACCTCGGCGCGCCGACCAAGGCCGTCTCACTCGGCATGCACGTCGCCAGCAAGGGCGTGTGGGAGACGCCGGACACCGTGCAGACGCTCCTGAGCTATCCGGGCAACATCCAGATGCACTTCGAGGGCACCTTCTCGAACGCCAACCGTGCCGCCCACATCGAGGTGCTGGGGACCGAAGGCTCACTCTACGTCGATCGCGGACGGTATGAGCTGGTCCCCGAGCGTGGCAAGGGGAAGGCCGACGAGATGATTCTCGGTAAGGGGCCGAAGGGCCGCGACTTCTACGAGACGCCCGACGGCGAGTTGCTCCACCTCCAGGACTGGGTCGACTCGATGCGGAGCCGAAAGCAGCCCAGCGCGCCGGTGAGTGCCGGAGTGACGGCGGCTGCGGCGGCACACCTCGCGAACAAGGCCCTGCGAGGGACGGGAGTGGCGGAGGTGAAGGGGTGACGAAGAGGCCCGCTCGATTGGACGAGCGAGCTTCGTCGAGTCGGGGCGTGAAGACGGCTACAGAACTCGTCGCCAGAATCTGCTGATTCGAAGCGACAAATGATTCCACGGTGTGTCAAGTGGCCGGTTGCGACTAAAAATGGAAGGGGCCAGGGGGGGCCTCGGCTCGCGCCGACGTATTCTAGTTCTCGTGTTCGACGGTCCGACAGGAACTGGAAGGAAAAATAAGATGACTTACGACCACCACAAGAAGGCCGGCAACGAGGGAGATTGCGTCAAGCATCCGGCGTTGATCGGGGCGCTGGACACCGTGTTGCACGGTGACAAGACTCTTTTCCACTACATGGACGTTTTCGCCGGTCATGCCTGGCATCCGCTCATGGAAGGCAAGGAGTATGAGTGGAAGCATGGTATCGGTAAACTCGCTTCGGCCAAGCTGCCAGACGACGCTCCGAATTCAGTCAGGTGCTGGAGGAGCATGTGGCAGGATAGCCCCGAATGGCCCACCTCATCCTCGCGCTATCCGGGATCATCATGGATCGCAGCACATCGGTGTCGGAACGCCCAGAGAGACATCAAACTGGAGCTTTACGATACATCCGAAGAAGTGCGTCGCGACCTGGAACAAACGTTCCATGCGTCACACGCGAATCAGAAGAATAGCCCCAACATATGCCTGATCGGGCAGTCTCTCAATCTACTCGAATACAAACAAAGGCATCTGGACCAGGCCGACTTCGTCTTCATCGATCCGCCTGGATGGCACTCCAGGGACCCCTCGAATCCGAAGTGGAAGGACATCCGTGACGACATTCTGAAGCCACGCGGCGACAAGGCACAACCAACCCTCATGTGGATGCACGCAGGAGGGCAGGAGAGGACGCCGAAGATGCCGGGTGCATTCCCTTGGGATCAAGGTAGCCAAGGCGAACAACGCAATAAATGTGAACAGGCAACTCAGATCGGCTATTCGTGGACTGCCGTTCGCTGGCGAAAGTTCAGCAAAAGCAGCGGATGCATCCTCATCTATAATTGTGCGGAAGACGCGATTCGAGAAGCAGTCGATTACATTGTCCGAATCTCGGGCAAAGGGTGGGAAAAACTGGATTCTTCGACCTACATCGGATGAGGTTCGCAATCCCGCCGACTTCCACAATCGCGGGCGCCTGCGGGATTCGATGTGCCAACCAATTCGGGGCGGCCGGATTCGAACCGGCGACCTCCTGGTCCCAAACCAGGCGCGTTAGGCCATGCTACGCTACACCCCGTGTCTGTTATCAAGATAGACGACTCGCCCCGATTGGACAACGCCAACCGGGGCGAGGTTCGCTCACTTCCCAGGGCTGTTGCTTGTTTCCGTAACTCCAAGAACGATATTACCCCGGCCCGATAGATCATCAATAAGTGGAGGTTGGACCAGCGTATAATAAGTATAGAGGGAAGAAGGAGGAACGTATCATGACTATCACCCTGCCAGACGCCCGCAAACTATCCGACGAGATACTCGAGGC
>JANXSH010000723.1 GCA_025356615.1 Planctomycetia bacterium
AACGGCAAGGAGTGGAAGTTTACCTGCGCCATCTTCCGCATCCACCCCAAGACGCGCGAATTCCAACTGTTCTGCGAGGGCACGAGCAACCCCTGGGGCCTCGCCATCAACGAGAACGGTGACTTCTTCGCCTCGGCGTGCGTCATCGACCATCTTTGGCACCTAACCGAGACCGGCTATTACCAACGCCAGGGCGGGCCGTATCCGCCGTTCACCTGGCCGATGCGCTCCATCGTCAAGCATCGTCACCAAAAGGCGGCGTACTGCGGCATCCACTACTTCGACTCGGACGCCTACCCGAAGGAGTATCGCGACCGGCTCTACATGGGCAACATTCACGGCGGCTGTATCAACGTGGACACCATCAAACGTGACGGCTCGACCTACGTCGGCACGAGTGCGCCGGACTTCCTGACGGCGAACGACCAGTGGTTCATGCCCGTCGCCCAGAAGACCGGGCCGGACGGATGCCTGTACATCCTCGACTGGTACGACCGCTACCACTGCTACCAGGACGCGAACCGCGACCCGAAGGGGATCGACCGGAAGAATGGTAGATTGTACCGCGTGCGCTACAAGGAGACGCCGAGGGCGGCGAAGTTCGACATGACATCGGAACCCGGCCTTACGCTGGTCAAGAGACTCGAGAGTCCGAACGTCTACGAACGCGATACGGCCCAGCGCGTCCTCACCGAGCGATTGCTGAAAACGACGACATTAGTCGGCCCGCCCGACCTCAACGGGCTTTGGAAGTTCGCGCTACCTAGACTGGTCCTCGATGAGAAAATGCCTCGCAAGACACGCCTGCACGCACTCTGGGCGCTGATCGGCGGCGACCGCCTGCAACCCATCCTTCACGAGAAACTGCTCATTCATGAGGACGCCACCTTCCGCGCCTGGGCCGTGCGTTCTGCGGGTGACATGGGCAAGTCCCTCAACGACGACGTGCGCAAGAAGCTCCTGGCGATGATCTCGGGAGAGAAGTCGCCCGACGTGTTGGTGCAACTCGCCATCGCGAACAAGAAGCTCGACTTGGGCGGCATGACCACCTACGTCGATCTCTTGCGGAAAGCGCCCACGGACAAAGTGCTGCCGCCTATCGTCTGGCAGAACCTACATCCACTGCTCGAGGACAAGGCCGACGCCTTCCTCGCAGCGGTGAAGAAGGGCGGCAAGACGGACCACCTCGGCGAGTTCCTGCCGCGGGTCGTCGATCGCATCCTGGGCAGCAAGAAGCCACAACCCGAAGCCTTGGCGAGCCTGTACGAACTGGTGACGAAGGGGGAACGCCCGAACTTCGGCGTTGCACGACGAATCCTCGGCGCGATCGTGGCCCGCATCCAGAGCGGCGAGCTTGGCGCGGAGGCAAAGGCCGGGATTCGCAAACGCCTCTGGCCGATCCTCGAGCCGGCGAGGGACAATCTCAAGAACCCCGTCTGGGTTGAAGCCGTCAGCCTGGGAATGCTGTTGGCGGACGCCGAGAGCATCGAACTCGCCAGGCTGTTTGTGGCGGCTCAGCGAATGTCGGAGCCTCACCGTATTCGCATCCTGGAAGTGCTAGCGGCGATCAAGGACAAGGAAGCACTCCCGACTGCGGCACAGATGCTCGTGGCCAAGACGAGTTCTCCCACGGCCAAGGCCGCCGCCCTGACGGCTCTTTCCCGGCTGGAAGACGATAAGATTGCCGCTGTCGTCCTCGGTGCCTACGCCGATCTCGCCGCCGACATCCAGCCGCGCGCCATCGACATGCTCACCCAGCGCGACGCCTGGGGCAAGGCGCTGCTCGACACCATCGCCGCGAAGAAGCTGCCGCCGGGCGTGTTGAACGTCAACCAGGCGCGTCGTCTCCTCGCCAGCAAGGACAAGGAACTCGTCGCCCTCGTCACCAAACACTGGGGCACCCTCCGCACCGACCGCAGCCCCGAGCGCGAGAAGATCGTCGATGAGATGCGATCGCTCCTGAACAGGACCAAGGGCGACCCCAAGAAGGGCATCACCGTCTACAAGACCCTGTGCGGCCAGTGCCACAAGATCCACGGCGAGGGCGTCGAGGTCGGCCCGGACATCACGAGCAACGGAAGGGCGAGCTTCGAGCAACTCCTGTCCAACGTCTTCGACCCGAGCCTCGTCATCGGGCCGGGCTATCACGCCGTCGGCATCGAGACGACGCGCGGCCGAGTCCTCACCGGCCTCCTCGCCGAGGACGGCCCGACGCGGGTGGTCCTCAAGGTGCAGGGCGGCAAGCAAGAGATCGTCGCGCGCAAGGACATCGAGAAGATGGAGGTCAGCAAGCTCTCGCTGATGCCCGAGGGCATCGAGAAGCAACTGAAGTCGCAGGAGATCGCCGACCTGATGGCGTTCCTGTGCCTCGACAAGCACCCAGACGACAAGACCGCCCGGCGGATACCGGGGACGCCGAAGGGACTGTTCGGGCAGAGGTGAAGGTCGTGAACGACTTCCGAGGAATGAACACGAGAGGAGCAAGGATGACGCAGCCACTAACTCAGCCGGTCCGGGAGGATACCCTTCCTTCCCTGGAAGCAGGGGATCGGCTCGACCGGGAGACATTCCATGCACTCTACGAGGCAATGCCTCCGGGCACGCGCGCGGAGTTGATCGGAGGAGAAGTGTTCATGCCTTCGCCTATGAAACGACCGCATTCGAACTCGTCCGGGGTGGCCTACCGGACGATCATTGCCTACGAGGACAAGACGCCTGGGATCGAGTC
>JANXSH010000773.1 GCA_025356615.1 Planctomycetia bacterium
TCAGGAGTGATGATAGAGTCGGGCGCGGACGGGGGCAATGGGTGAGGCGCGGATTTTTTCGAGAAGAAGGGGCGAGGAGGTGGGGTTGTGCGAGCGAAGGCAGAATAGAGTTCCGCCCCGCGTGAAGACTCACTCGGGGCGGAGGATGTGTTTACAGGCATCGAGAGGTGCTAGCTCACCGACCTGTGGGTGGCAACGCAGGAGTCGCGCCGCTGGAAGTTGGAGCTGGGACTGGAACCTCGGATCGCGCTCCCGGAGCCGGCGTGTTTTTCGAGCCTGGCCTTGGGACGGGAATGCCTGATGGCGTCCCTGGGACCGGCCCGGCGGACGTCGCCGTCTTGTCCTGCGGCACCGTGGGAGCCGGGTGTGCCCAAGTTCCCTTCTTCGGAGCGGTCTTCGACTTGCGAAGTGCCTCCAGTTCCTTCAATACCTGGTCGAGCTTCTTCTCCAGCGCGTCGATGCGACGGTTCGGTTGAGTCGTGGGTGCCGCGAACGGGTCTGACTTCGGAGCCGGTGCATTCGGATCAAGGACCTTGGCGGGCGTAGTTCCAGTCGGGTCCGTGAACCGGATCGTTTTTTCGGGCTGGGACGCGATCGATGGCGTCGGTGGGTCTACGAGCCAGATCGTTGTTCCCGACTTTGTTAGTTTCGGTCCTGACTCACCCTGCGAAATAATGCGGACAGAACCGATCGTCCCGCTCTTCTTCTGCTCTGCGAGAGCCTTTTCGATCTTTTCGAGGGTCGCCTTGATTTCTTGGGGACTGCCTTTGATGCCGATTTCGATGCGAATCGTCACACCCTCGCTTGGCCTGGCGGGCGTTACTTTCAGATCGAATCCGTAGGACGGCGTGGCCTCGAGCTTCTTCTTGAGGTCTTGCATTTGGACCGTCTTCGCCTTGATCTCCACCTCGAGGGCGCGCAGTTGGTCCTGTGTGGTCGTGGCACTCTTCGGATGGCGGAGCATGTCTTGCGCCCTCTCAGCGACCTTCTTGGCCCTCGCCTCCGCCACGAGCTTCTCGATCATCGCCTGGATCTCGGCCCGACTGTCCGGGTCGAGTTCCTCGACGCCCCACAGGGCGGTTTTCGGCGGATTCGGTTTCGGCTGCGCCGGGCTGAGGCTCGGCACGAGCGGCAGGAGCAGCACGGCGAGGCCGAAGACGCCGAGCGCCGTCGTCCAGCCGAGCCGGGGAGAAGTCTTTCCACGGAGGATCATCGTCAGTCTCCATTTGAGGTCATCTACCCTGCCGAGACCGCATCCCAACATCGGGAGAGGCTCGTCAGGTCGGGAGAGGAAATCGAGGGCGTCCACGAGGGCCGTCGCGTAGACCCGGCGCGCATCGGGCAGGCAGCGGACGACCCAGGCATCACAACACAACTCCTCCGCCTGGCGCAACTCGCGGCGAGCCAGCCAGACGACAGGATTCCACCAGTACAGCCCCAGGCCGACCAGTTCCAGCCAGCGCACCCAGTGGTCGCGCCGCCGGATGTGGGCCAGTTCATGAGCCAGGAGTGTGTCGAGGGCGGGGCCACTCATCTGAGTGACCAGTTTCGCCGGCACCAGCAGCGTCACTCGTCCCATCGCCCAGACCATCGGCGACAGGTGGCCGGGCACCAGCAAGATTCGCGGAGGACGACGTAGGCCGAGTTGCTCTGCCAAGGCCGCAACCCTCTGCGTCAGGTGGTCGGGCGGCGGCAGGGAGTGCCGCAGCAATCGACCGAATCGGAACAGCCGTTGCGCGGCGATGGCACACCATGCGAGTGACCCGGTCAACCAGGCGAGGCCGAACACGGTCTCCCAAGATGCGCCTGGTCCAGGGATTTCGGGAGTCGGAGACTCTTCCACAGGCTCGAACGCTTCCGTTGCCGGAAACTCCGCTGCCCATTCGAGGGGAGGCTCCTCGACGAATTCGACAGGAGAATCGTCGATCACAATGGCAACCGGGGTCTCCTCGCGCGGTGCCGCCTCTTCGGTAGGCCAAGGCAGGGGAATAGAAACCAGGGGCGGCGTTACGAGCTTGAGGAGGACGAGCAACCAGAGCGCGTGAACGACCGCAGGACGACGACAGACGAGGCCGACGACAAGGGCGACGACCGCAAGTACCAGAGCAACGAGGGCGTTGCCCAGACCCGTCTCGACGAAGGATGTCATCTCGATCCCTCCTCGTCGATCAGGTCACGCAACTCCTGGCGCTCCACAGCCGTGAGGCGATTGGCCCGCACGAGGTGCGTCAGCAGCGGCGTCAGCGAGCCGCCGCACAGCTTCTCGGCCACATCCTGGAGGCGACGCCCGATCAACTCTTCGCGCCCCACAGTCGCCCGATAGAAGTTGGCGGGCTGCGCTTTCGTGCGTCCGACCCAGCCGTCTTGCTCGAGCCGGTCGAGGAGCTTCTGGACGGTCGCGTATTGAGCGCGACCGCCCTTCGGATAGAGGACATCAGCCACCTGCCGAATCGTCGAGGAGCCTGACTCCCACAACACTTGCAAGATCGCCAACTCCGTCTCCGTCACATCCTGCGGCGTGCGTCCCACGCTCGTATCCTCCTCGGTCAGATGTCGTGACTGATGGTATAGTAAGTCAGAATGTCTGATGGGTCAAGAGGAGTTTTTCGCGAATTGCGGACGAGTGTTGAATCCGAGAGGAATGCCAATCGTAGGAAGCCAAATGTCGTAGGGTGGGTCGAGCGGAGCGAGGCAAAATAAAAGAAAAATAAAATTCTCTTTTCAATTCTCTCTCGTTCTCCTCTCTCGCCCTCCCTCTCTTGCTCTTCCTCTCTTG
>JANXSH010000816.1 GCA_025356615.1 Planctomycetia bacterium
CTTCAACCAAGTGTTTGCCAAGCCGTTCAAGTGGACTTACACGGGCCGCCCTTTGACCGTGTAACCAGCCGGATGGAAGCATGGGATGTCTGGGCAGGTTGACTTTCCCTTGGGGAACACGTTTATGTCATGTGGTACTAGTCATCCTCCGCACCCACCCCGCGAGGTCGTCCCACATCGCGTAGCACACCGGCGTCAGCAACAGCGTCAGAGTCCCTGGCCAGTATCCGCTCTCACACCAAAGTCAAACCCAAAGCTCCACCGTGCAGAGGCACCCAGAGGCGAAAGTGGCCCCACAGGTTGTCGGATCGATCTTGATCGCCGCTGCAAACATCCAAGGAATCCATGACCTGCCTCGCAGATTGCACCAAGGGCAACGCCTGAGTTTGGTCCTCTAAAGTCAGATTGTGCCAGCGATAGTCAGCGATGTTCCGTTTCGAATGCAGGGTCATCAACGCGCTACCCGTCGAGCAGATAGCCACATCGACGCCATGCGCACCAATCAGTGCGTTGAACGCCGCGACATGGCATTTCCCATCCGGTGGAGTGCGAACTCCCAGATCGAACAGAAACAGAACCACGGCGTGATGTGCCGCGTAGTAGGCACGGCTCACCGAGGACCGGGCAAACGCTGGTCTCCCGTCTCGCACCAGTTCTTCCGCGTGATCGAGAAAGTCCAGGGAAGTCATGACATTCACGCAATGGAGTAAATCGTTTGGACGAGCGTAGCAGCGGGCCATTTCAGGGCCAAGGCCACTTCCAATGCGCATTCTCGATGGCGTTTATGTACTTCGCTCGCGTCACCGGCGACCAGGACATCCACGAGGAGACAGCGGTACTCGGAGTTCGGGTCTTGCTCCACGTCCACCGAAATCCGTTCGGCATCGGGAAAGGCTCGGCCGAGGTGAGAAATGGCCACATCCAAGCTCGTGAATAAATCGAACTCCTCTGCAAACTTGGTTGCTTCTTCTGTCCTGATGATGAAGGAGGTTGCCGTCGGCATGTGTTATTCCTCTCGTGACCCACAAGGAGAATCGAAATCATATCCGACGAGAACCGACGTGCCAAGTCCGTTTCGAGCCACTCTTCACCCTCGTTCTGCAGCGGAACCCACGGCACCGACCCGCCCGGCACGCCTTCGCACCCATCCCGCCAGGTCGTCCCACATCGCGTAGCACACCGGCGTCAGTAGAAGCGTCAGCAGCAATGACAGCACTTGCCCGCCGAGGATCACGCGCGCCATCCCCGCCCGCGCCGCCGCCCCCGGCCCCTGGCCCAGGGCCATCGGCACCATCGCGGCGACCAGCATGACGGTCGTCATGAGGATCGGTCGTAGTCGCGTCTGGTTCGCCTCGAGGATGGCCTCGACGAGTCCCTTGCCGCGTGCGCGTAGGACGTTCGTATAGTCCACCTGCAAGATCCCGTTCTTCTTCACGATGCCGAACAGCATGAAGACGCCGAACATGGCGTAGATCTCCAGGTTCGACCGCAGGAGCATGAGCGAGATCAGGGCGCAGGGGATCGTCAGCGGCAGCGCGACGAGGATCGTCATCGGGTGGATGAAGCTCTCGAACTGGGCGGCGAGGATCATGTACATGAACAGGAAGCTCAGGCTGAAGGCGAGGACGAAGCTGTTGTTGGAGTCGGCCATGTTCTTCGCCTGGCCGAGGAACTCCCAGCGATAATCTGCCGGCAGGTCCATCGCGCGGATCTCGTCGGACAGCGCGGCGACGGCCTCGCTCACCGACAGGTCGCGCAGGTTCGCCGACAACACCACCTGGCGTTGCCGGCTGAAGCGGTCGATCGTGTTCGGCCCCTGGGCGGACTGGAAGTCGGCGACGCTGTCGAGCTGGACGAGGCCGACGCCCGGCTTGCTCGACGGCACCATGAGCCGCCCGATCGCCGCCTCGCTCCGCCGCGAGCGGTCCACGGCGCGGAGCCAGATGTCATACTGCTCGTCAAACTCCTTGTACTTGCCGACCGGCTCGCCGCCGACGAGGACGTTCGCCGTCGAGGCGAGCGCCTGGAGCGACACGCCGAGTTCGCTCGCCCTCTCCCGGTTGGGCCGGATGCGCAGCTCCGGCTTGCGCAGCGAGAGGCTCGTATCCACATCGACGAAGCCGCCCTGGTTGCGCATGAACGCCGTGATGCGGTCCGAATACTCCTGCAAGCGCTCCATGTCCGGGCCGCGCAGGTTAAGGTCGATCTGCACCTGACGGAAGCCCGAGGCGCTGATCGCCGCCACATCTTGGACCGCCGCTCTCACATCGGGATAGTCCACCATGATCTTGCGGGCGTCGTCCTGCACCTCGAACTGCGTGAACTTGCGCTGGCCGAGGTCCACGAGGCGGACGTAGATCGTCGCCTGGGTCACGTCGCCCTGGCCCTTGGCGACGCGCCCGGAGGTGTCGCCGATGATGGTGAACGTATGCGTCACGCCGCGCAGCGTCTGGAGCCTCGCCTCGATGTCCTTGCACACCTCGTCGGCGCGCCCGAGCGAATAGCCCTCCGGCATCCGCATGGCGACCTCGAGTTCGCTCTGGTCGTCGCGTGGCACGAAGTCCTTGCCGATCGTCGAGACCAACACCGGCGTACTCAGCAGGAGCAACACGCTCAGGCCGACGATGACCCAGCGGTGCCGCAGCGACCAGCGCAGGCCCAGCATGTAGGCACCCTCGACGAAGCGCCAGACGAAGCCGCCTTTCGAGGCGTTGTGGCCGTCATCGGCGCGGAGGAAGCGCGAGCACAGCATCGGCGTGAGTGTGAACGAGATGAAGAGACTCATCAACACGCTGAAGGCGACCACCATGCCGAAGCAGTTGAAGAAGCGCCCGATTCGGCCATCCATGAACGCGATCGGGATGAAGATGACGAGCAACGAGAGCGTCGTGGCGATGACCGCCATCGCGATTTCGCTCGTCGCGGCCCCGGCGGCCTCCCACGCGGAAAGCCCGAACTCCTCCATGTGCCGGAAGATGTTCTCGTGGACGACGACGGCGTCATCGACGACGATGCCGACCGCGAGGATCAGGCCGAGCATGGAGATGTTGTTGAGCGAGTAGCCCATGAAGTGCATGAACGCGAACGTCCCGGCCATCGAGGTGGGGATGGCGAGCGTCGCGATGATCGTCGTTCGCCAGTCGCGGATGAACAGGAGGATCGTCAGCGACACCAGGACGGCGGCGAGGACGAGGTGGACTTTGACCTCGTCGATGGAGTTCTTGATGAACCGCGACTGGTCGCGGATCACCTCGATCCGAATATCGGGCGGCAGGAGGGGCCGAAGCTCCTCGAGGCGGCGTTTGACGCGCTCGATCACCGCGACCGTGTTCGTCCCGCTCTGCTTCTGGATGACGAGGCTGACGGCGTTGTCGCCGGCGTACCCTTTGCTCGCACTCTCCGCCACCTCGGAGGACCACAGCCGGCTGAGGCTGCGTGGCTCTTCGATCGAGTCGATGACCTCGGCGACCTCGCGGAGGCGAACCGGCGCGCTCTGCCGGTTGGCGACGATGAGGTTCTCGAAATCGCCGGGCGCGTGAACTCTACCCATCGTGCGGAGGCCAAGTTCGCCCTTGCCCTGATCGACCCGGCCTCCGGGCAACTCCTGGTTCTCGCGGACGAGCGCCTGGCGGATGTCCTCTATGGAGAGCGAGTCGAACTTCAGCAGTCGATCGGGATCGACGACGACGTTGATGGCCCGCGTCCGACCGCCGACGAGGATGGCGGCACCGACGCCGGTGAGCGATTCCAGGTCTTCCTTGATCTTCTTGCGCGTGATCTCGGTGACTTCTCGCGGGTCGCGCCGGCCGGAGATGGCGAGCGTCATGACGGGGGCCGCGTCGATCTCGAAACGGTCGATGATCGGCGGGTCGGTGCCCGTCGGCAACTGGCCGAGGATGCCGCGCACCTTCGCGTCGATCTCCTGTGCCGCGACCCCGCCGTTCTTCTCGACGTGGAACTGGATGACGATCTGCGAGATGCCCTCCTTCGTCGTGCTGCGCAACTCGTCGATGCCGGAGATCGTGTTGACGATCTCCTCGATCGGCTTGGTGACGCTCGTCTCCATCTCCTCGACGCCCGCCCCGCGAAGCGTCGTCGTGATGGTCACGACGGGCACATCGACGTTCGGGAACAGCTCGACGCCGAGGCGGAAGTACGACGCCACCCCCAGCACGACGGGGGCGCTGACGAGCATGATCGTGAAGACGGGCCGGCGGATGCAGATGTCCCAGATCGACATGGTGGCCTCTATTCGTTCCTGAGCGTTGTTTAGCCGCGACGCGAAG
>JANXSH010000851.1 GCA_025356615.1 Planctomycetia bacterium
ACAACATTCGACGTAGCCCTCACGCAGGTGGGCGACGCGGGCCTGACTCACTTCAAAGGCTGCAAGAACCTGACGAGCCTCAGCCTGAAACACACGCAGGTGGGCGACGCGGGGCTGGCCTACTTCAAGGACTGCACGAACCTGACCTTCCTAGACCTGGGCGCCACAAACGTGAGCGACGCGGGGCTGGCCCACTTCAAGGACTGCAAGAACCTGACCTTCCTAGAACTGTTCGGCTGCAAGAACGTCGGCGATGCGGGTCTGGCCCACCTCGAGGACTGCAAGAAGCTGAGAAGGCTCCGACTGACTCTCACCAAGGTGAGCGACGCGGGCCTGGCCCACCTCAAAACCTGCAAGCAGCTGACAAGCCTTGAACTGGAAGGCGGGAATGTGAGCGACGCAGGGTTGGCCCACCTGAAGGAGTGCAAGAACCTGGAATACCTCGCCCTGAACAGTACGAAGGTGAGCGACGCGGGCTTGGCCCACCTCAAAGATTGCAAGAACCTGACGGCCCTTGGCCTGGCGGCCACGAAGGTGGGCGACGCGAGTCTCGAATTCTTGGCCGGCCTCCCTAGCCTAGTGGACCTACGGGTGCAAGACACCCGGATCTCCAAGCGCGGCATCGACCTCCTGAAAGCAGCGAGGCCGAAGTGCAACATCACCTGGTCCGAGCCGAACCGTACCGTCGCCGAGCAGGTGTTGGCGCTGGGCGGCAGCGTGACGATCGGCACGCCCGGCAAGGACGACGCCCGGCCCATCAAGTCAGCTGCGGACCTGCCTCTGACGTTCTTTCAGATGCGCCGCGTCTCGGTGGCGGGGGTCACGAAGCCGATCGGCGATTTGATCGGCACCCTCTCCAAGTTGCATTTTGCCGAGTTCGACCGGCTCGAGTCCATCGACCTGTCCGGGATGAAGACGCCGGACCTGGCACCACTGATGTCCGTCGTCGGGCTACGCGAACTGTCCCTCGCCAAGGGGGGCATGACCGATGAGATGTTCGCGACGTTCCCGAAATTCCCTACACTCCGGCGGCTGGTAATCGACGACAACGCCATCCTGGGGGCGGGGCTGGCTCGCCTGGGGCAACTGCCGGAGCTGCGCGAACTGTCGCTCCGTGGCCCGACGATCACGGACCTGCTCGCCCAGAACCTGGCCGAGATGAAGAAGCTGACGAAGCTGTCGCTGGTCGGCACGCCGCTGACCGACGCCAGTGTCAAACACCTGAAGACGCTGACCGCTCTTACGGCGCTGGACCTGCTCGAGACCAAGTTCACCGCTGCGGGCATCGACGAACTGAAGAAGGCGCTGCCGAAGTGCAAGATCGAGTGGGATGGTGGCGTCAAGCCGAAGGGGAAATGACGGGGCATGGATCCGAGGTGACCTGGCACGCACCACACCGCATGAAATGCGGCGTGGGGGACTGACAGTAGCACCGAAGATGGGAATACCGAGGGACCGACCCCGGAGCGAGTCATGGAACCGGCGACGCCTCGAGACCTGTGCAACGCCCTGGCCCGTAGCAACCTCCATCCGCCCGAGGAGGTCCGCGCGCTGCTGAAGCGTTTCCGGCAGGAGGCGGCGCGATCCGGCGAGGATGTCGCTGCCTTCGCAGGCTGGCTTGTCACCCAGGGAAGCATAGCGACTTCCAGACCGGCCACTGCTGGTTGTCGAAGTTCCGGTCATCAACGCGAGCGTTTTCTGGGTGTACGACATGGTTTGCAATCACACCGCCAGAGTGTAGTTATTCTGCCCAGTCGCGTTCTCTTGCCTGTCTTTCCGGAATTCATCCAGTCCGGTGGTCGTGCCGAGGTAGTCGGCTCGTAGTTGCAGCAGATCTTCCGCGCCCGCCTCCGTCCAGAAATTCTCCGTCCCCTTCACCCGCTGCTCGAACTGCTTCACTGCTGACTCCACATAGCTCGGCGTGATCGGCAATCCCCGCCGACGGTACTCCGCGTAGCGCATCTTCTCCTTGTTGTTTTGCAAGTACCTCAGCGCCGTGCTGACTAGCACGCGCGGATGCGTTTCTCCGTCTCCCTCCTGCGGCGCACCCAGTTCCGCCTGTCGCTGCGCCAACTCCGCGATGACCTTCTCCACCTCGCCTTTCCATACCCAAGTCAACCCACCAGATTACCCCGTCTCATCTTGCCAAGGTTCGGCATCGAGGATAGAATTCCAGTAGATGAGGGCAGCGTCTTTGTTAATCAGGTGTTAACCAAAAGCGCGAACTACGGAGCAATCGACGTAAATCCTTGTCGGAAATATACTTTGGGGAATAGTGTAACGGTAGCACAACTGACTCTGGATCAGTTAGTCATGGTTCAAATCCATGTTCCCCAGCTGAAGTAAAGTGAACCTCGCCAACGACTTGTGGCGGGGTTCTTTCTTTTCAGCGAGGAGATTCGCCGTTCCGAGTCCCGTTGGCGATCGCGGGTATGCGGAAGTGGCAGCGACTACGGCACGGATGTCCATTTGTTTCATCGAACAGGACACTGGACGTTGGGGCGAGAGAGAATCGGGGTAGGTGCGGTTTCCAACCGGACAGGCTGCGAATGTCCGGTTGGAAACCGCACCTACCCCGATTCTTTGATTGGCTCTGATACACACACCCGCTGAAGCTGTCCCGAAATCCGCCCTGGAAAAATGAGACAGCGACAGCGGGTACGTGTATGAGGTCTTCTCTTACCGGAGTAGAGAAAAAGTGCAGGCTCCCGATCTTCGCGTCTCCTTCTCCCTCATCCTGCCGACGCTGAACGAGGCCGACTGCATCGCGGAGGCAATCGCGGCCGCCCGGCAGTTCGGCCCTTGCGAGGTCATCGTCGTCGATGGAGGGAGTACGGATGACACTCTGGCCCGCGCCGGCGGGGCCGACCTCGTCCTGAGCGGACCGCGCGGCCGGGCGGCGCAGATGAACTACGGGGCGACTCATGCCCACGGGGACATCCTCCTCTTCCTGCACGCCGATTGCGCCCTGGAACTCGGGGCGCTCGGCGTCGTCCGACGAACCCTGTCCCGGCCCGGCGTCGTCGCGGGGTGTTTCCGCATGACCGTGACGGCGGGTGGCCTGGGCTACCGCCTCATCGACGCGGCCGCAACGACGCGGGTCCGATTCACGGGTATCGTCTACGGCGACCAGGGATTGTTCATGCGGCGCGAAGTGTTCGACCGCGTGGGCGGCTTCCCGGCCCTACGGTTCATGGAGGACGTGTTCATCAGCCGGGCGCTGCGTCGGCTCGGGCGAGTCGTCGTCGCGCCAGCGCGGGTGTTCGTCTCCGATCGACGCTGGCGGAAGGTCGGCGTCCTCCGCCAGACGTTGCGCAACTGGACGCTGACGGCGCTGGCCATCGCGGGGGTGCATCCGGACCTGCTGGCGCGGCACTATCCTGCGGTGCGGTGAGCTTCCATTGAGTCGAGGGGTTGGGGTATCGTAGACGCAGCAGAATCGAGAAAAGGAGACACCCGATGAGTCGCGAATCGACCTTGGCCGAGGTGGTTTCCTGGCCGATCGAGGATCAACTAGACCTCGCGTCCGAGTTGTGGGACCGGATCATCGACCTCGGCTGGATGCCTCAACCTTCGGCAAGCCTCGAAGCGGAGCTACACCGTCGCCTCACGGCTCATAAGGCAGACCCGACGAAAGTTCTGGCCTGGGAACAGGTTGTGGCACATTCGAGGCTGGCACGGTGATGTTACCCTTTCACTACCTCGCCGAAGTGGCGGATGACTTGGATGGCACCTTCGTCGGGTACGAGCGAAGACGACCAGGATTGGGAGAACAGTTGTTGGCGGCTGTGCGTCAACGGGTGGATGTGATCCCGGCGAGTCCCGCGCGCTACGGCGAGGCTTACCCTTCGATTCGCGCCGCGCGCCTGTTCGACGCTTCCCGTACATCGTCTAGTAGGCTGTCAATGTAGAATCACCGGGTACAAGCGTTTGAGCTTGATCCGCGCGTCCTTGGTCGTGAAATGCCAGTTGACGCCGACGCAGCGCTCGTTGCGTTCCAGCAGCCACGCCTCCACCGCCCGCTCCAGCGCCTCGCGGCTCTCGAATCGCTGGTCCAGGCACTGCCCCGACAGCACCGCCAACTCGATCTCCGCCATGTTCAGCCACGAGCCATGCTCCGGCGTATGGTGTACCTCGAACCGCTCCAAGAGCCGCCGCGCCTCGGACGGCTCGAGCGCCTTGTACAGCGACGCCATCTCGTGCGTGTTCAGGTCGTCCATGACCAGGACGATCTTCTCCGCCCCGGAGTACAGGTCGTCGGAGATCACCAGAGAGCAGCCTCGCGAAGTCCACCGCCGTCCGCCGCTCGGTCACCTCGACGTAGCGGCAGCCGACCAGCGGCTGGTCGACCATGAACAGGTTCACCGTCCCGTTGCGGACGTACTCGTGATCGACCCGCTGGGGCTGGCCGGGACTCGCCGGGATCGGCGTCCGCGTCTCGCCGATGAGTCGCTTGCTCGCCTCGTCGAGGCAGACCACCGGGCGCTCGGGGTCGTAGGGCCGCTCGTAGACCTCCAGCACGTCCTCCATGCAGCAGACGAACTCCGCGTCCTGCTTGGGCGGGATGCGCCATTGTTGCTTCAGGTGCGGCTCCGGCTCGTTTTCTCGAGAGTCTGCCGGGCCGTCTCGTGGGACACGGCCTCGACGACCTCCAACTCGACGAGCCGGTCGGCGAGCATGCGTAGCGTCCAGCGGGCGCGGCCCTCGGGCGGCCGGGAGCAGGCCAGGACGATCAGGCGGGCCTCGGCGTCGCCGTCGAGTACGGGGAGCCGACTGGGGCGGGCCTGGGGCTTGCGGTCCAACGCGGCTGCGAGGCCCTGCTCGACGAAGCGCTCGCGGACGCGCTCGACGGTGCGGGCATCGATGTCGAGGGCCAGGGCGATGTCGGCGTCGCGCCAGGCGGGGCCGCCGTCGGCGGCGTCGGCCTTCCGCAGGATGCGGGCGTGGGTGAGGCGCTTGGCGGCGGCCTTGCCGGAGGAGACGAGGGACGACAGGGACTGACGCTCGTCTTCGGTCAGCGTCACGATGTACTTCTTCATGGCATTCTCTCCCGTTTCTCCATAGTAATACGGGAGTTGCGCCAACCGGCAAGTCAAGGATGACAGCCTACTAGTGGGAAGCAGCGAAGTGCTGGAATCGGCGTTCGGCAAGATGAAGGCAAAGGCAGGGGAAAGCGGCAAAGGGGAACTGACGGGGATGGCACTGTCACTGGGTGCGATCCTGGGCAAACACGACGAGGAAGAAGTGCGTGAAGCGCTGGATGCCGTGCCCCAGGAGAAAGCCGAGGGGATGATCTCGCGTCTCTTG
>JANXSH010000859.1 GCA_025356615.1 Planctomycetia bacterium
ACGACAAGCCGGGCGATAAGGTCACGGCAGGCGTCCCGGCAGTGCTACCGCCCCTGCCGTCGGGTTCCGCCGATCGCCTCGCGCTGGCTCGCTGGCTCGTCGATCCATCGAATCCGCTGACGGCGCGGGTAGCGGTCAACCGCTGGTGGCAGATGATCTTCGGGACCGGCCTCGTCAAGACGGTCGAGGACTTCGGCGTGACGGGCGAACTGCCGAGTCATCCCGAGCTGCTCGACTACCTGGCGACGGAGTTAGTCCGAAGCGAGTGGGACACCAAGGCGATGCTCCGGCTGATCGTCACCTCCTCCACCTACCGCCAGTCGTCGAGGACGACCTCGGAACTGCGCGAGCGCGACCCGGAGAATCGCCTCCTGGCTCGCGCCTCGCGATATCGCCTCCCCGCCGAGACGGTGCGCGACAACGCCCTGGCAATCAGCGGGCTACTCACTGATCGGCTCGGCGGGCCGAGCGTCAAGCCGTATCAGCCTGCGGGCCTGTGGGAGGATGTCACGGTGGAACGACGCGGTAGGTACGTCCCCGAGAAGGGCGACGACTTGTACCGAAGGAGCATGTACACATTCTGGAAGCGAACCTGCCCGCCGCCCGCGCTGATGAGCTTCGACGCGCCCAACCGTGAAGTATGTGTGGCTCGCAGGGCGACGACCAACACGCCACTCCAGGCGCTCGTCCTCCTCAACGACCCGACCTACGTCGAGTCGGCCCGCAAACTCGCCGAGCGCATGATGCGCGGGGCCGACTCTAACGAGGGTCGTCTCGCCATCGGCTTCCGCCGTGCGACGGCCCGCACGCCTGTCCCGGCAGAGGGGCGCATCCTCCTGAAGGTCTACCGCGATTCGCTCGCACGCTTCCGGGCCGACAAAACTGCGGCGACGAAGTTGCTCGGCGTCGGCGATTCGCCGCGTGATCCGAAACTGGACGAGACGGAACTGGCCGCCTGGACCATCGTGGCGAGTACCATCCTGAACCTCGACGAAACCATCTCCCGGAGGTAGGTCGATGCACCCGCTCGCACAATGGCATCAGCGGCAGACGCGCCGGCACTTCCTCGGCAAGGCCGCGCTCGGCTCCGCCGCGCTGGCGTCGCTGCTCCAGCAAGACGGCCTGGCCGACACGACGCTCGCGCGCATCGCCCCGAAGGCGAAGCGGGTCATTTACCTCTTCCAGTCGGGTGGGCCGTCCCACCTCGAATTGCTCGACTTCAAGCCGAAACTCGCCAAGCTGAATGGGACCGAGCTGCCCGATAGCATCCGACAGGGACAGCGACTGACCGGGATGACCTCCGGCCAGAAGAGCTTTCCGGTCATCGCGCCGGCGTTCAAATTTTCGCAGCACGGTCGGGCCGGTGCCTGGTTCAGCGAACTGTTGCCGCACACGGCGAAGATCGCCGACGAGATTTGCATCGTCCGCTCGATGCACACCGAGGCGATCAACCACGACCCGGCGATCACCTTCATCCAGACCGGGTCGCAGCAGCCGGGCCGACCGTCGTTCGGATCCTGGCTGAGTTACGGACTCGGCAGCGGGGCGAAGAACCTGCCCGCGTTCGTCGTGATGATCTCGCACGGCAGCGGCAAGGACGCCAACCAGGGGTTGCTCGATCGCCTCTGGGGCAGCGGCTTCCTGCCGTCGAGTCATCAGGGCGTCAAACTCGGCAGCGGGCGAGACCCCGTTCTCTACCTCTCCGACCCGCCGGGCATCGACCGGACACTTCGCCGCACGATGCTCGACGGCCTGGCCGACCTCAATCGTCTCCAGCACGACAAGGACGGCGACCCCGAGATTACGACGCGCATCGGGCAATACGAGATGGCCTTCCGCATGCAGACCTCGGTCCCCGAACTGACGGACCTTTCGCGCGAGTCCGACAAGGTGCTGAACCAGTACGGCCCGGACGTTCGCCGGCCGGGGAGCTTCGCCGCCAACTGCCTGCTGGCGCGCCGACTCGCCGAGCGTGGCGTTCGCTTCATCCAGCTCTACCATCGCGGATGGGACAACCACGGCAACCTCCCGACGAACCTCCCGAAGCAGTGCCAGGACGTGGACCAGCCGCAGGCGGCTCTCATCCGCGACCTGAAGCAGCGTGGCCTACTCGACGACACGCTCGTCCTCTGGGGGGGCGAGTTCGGGCGGACGGTCTACGGCCAGGGTGGCGTCCAGAAGGATTACGGCCGGGACCACCACGGACGTTGCTTCTCGATGTGGATGGCGGGGGGCGGAGTGAAGCCGGGCATCGTCCACGGGGAGACGGACGATTTCGGCTACAACGTCGTCAAGGATCCCGTCCACATCCACGATCTGCACGCGACGTTGCTCCACTGCCTGGGCATCGACCACGAACGATTGACCTACCGCTATCAGGGCCGCGACTTCCGCCTGACCGATGTGCATGGCAAGGTGGTGAAGGGGTTGCTGGCGTGACCTCACCCCTACCCCCCTCTCCTGGCAGGCTTTGGTATGTACACAAGTGAAAAGGTGAAGTCTCCCAGCGTCCGACCCCACCCCCAGCCCCCTCCCCTAAAAGGGAG
>JANXSH010000862.1 GCA_025356615.1 Planctomycetia bacterium
GTTTAGCCGCGACGCGAAGCGCGTTGGCCCCGCGCTCCGCTTCGCGTCGCGGCGAAACGATCGCATCGACGACAGTAGAATTAAAGGGCCAAGCCCCCCAAGAGACCCTCTCCGTGCCCGCACCCTCCCCCGCTGCCGATCGATCGCCCGTCCTCGAACTCGAGGGTCTGCGGCATCGTCTCTACGACCCGCAGCGGGGGCAGGAATTCGTCATCTCCGTCGAGCGACGACTCGCCCTCGGGCCGGGCCAATTCGTGACCATCCTCGGCCCCAACGCCTGCGGGAAGACGACGCTCCTGAGCGTCCTCGGGCTGCTGCGCAAGCCCTCTTCCCTCGATGACGTGCGGACCTTCACGATTCGCGTCCCCGGCCCCAACGGTGTCGTCGAGCATTCGCTGGCACAGGAGTGGCGACACCCGAGCCGCATCGAGGATCTTCGCCGCCGTCATCTCGGCTTCGCCCTCCAGAGCGGCGAGCTGATCCCCGAGTTGACCGTTCGCGAGAACATCGCCCTCCCGATGCGGCTCAACGGCGTGGGTCGCGCGGAATGCCGTGCGCGCGTCGAGGCGCTGCTCGACGGCTTCGGCCTGCTCAAGGGCGATGCGGGCAATCGCGTGCCCAACTCGCGGATCAACAAGATATCCGGGGGAGAATATCAGCGGGTCGCACTCGCCCGCGCCATCGCCCACAAGCCCGCCCTGGTCTTCGTCGATGAGCCGACGGCCAGCCTCAACCAGTTGACGGCCCGCGAGGCGCTCCGCCAGTTGCGCAACCTCCAGCGGGAGTCGGGCGACCGGACCGTCGTCGTCATGATTACGCACGACAACACGCTCGCTTTCGAGTTCTCCGACCTCATCGTTCGCATGGAGGCCGTCAGCGCCACCGCCGGCCGGGTCGCCGCCATCGAAGCCAACACGCCGGGCACGGAGGCCGTCGCATGACCGTTTGGATTGCTTACGTCCACCTCGTCTTGCTCGACCTGTGGCGGCTGCGCTCCCTGGTGCTGCCGCAAGTCTTCGTCGTGGCCGGGATCTGCCTGCCCATCCTGCTCCTCCAGGGACTCAAGCGCGGACACGTCCAGGAGTTGCGCCGCGACCTCTTGACCAGCCCGACCGGACGCCAGGTCCGATTCTGGACGGCGCAGGAGGCCGAACTGCTCACCTCCGCTGTCCTGGATCGCCTCGAGAGCGAACTGCCCGGCGTCGAACTCATCATCCCCGACACGCACCACATCGGCAGCCTGACCGCGAGCAAGGGCCGACGGGTCGGAGACATCACGTTCGAGACGACCCGGCGGGGCGATCCCGTCTTGAGACTCGCCGAGTGCGATGTCCTCGACGAGGGCGAGACCGCAGTAGTCCTCTCCAAGTTCCTCGCCCAGGAACTCGGCGTCGGTGTCGGGGACCGCGTCCGCCTCGAGGTCAACCGTCAGGGCGGCGATGTCGCCGGACTCGACCTGACCGTCAAGGCGATCGACACCCGAGGCGACGATCGTAAAGTCGGCTACCTCGACGCCGGCGTTCACGAGAACATCGAGCAGTTCTTGCGCGGCTCCGGCGTCGCGGAATATCGCTGGCCCACCTCCAACGAGACCGCCTCGGACACCTACACCAGTTACCTCATCTTCTGTCGCAAGGACGACGACCTCACCGCGAAGGATCGCGCCTACTACGAGAAGGATCGCAACTTCTTCCTCCGCCCGGTGGAGGACGAATCCCTCCGCACGCTGCACGGCCTGTTGCGGAAACACGACCTGCTCGTTTACTCGCTCGGTCGAGAGAAGGGCAGGCTCCGCGACAACCCCGACGACCTCGCCGCCCGGACGGACGCCGACGAGGTTCTCGTCCCCTGGTGTGAGCCTCGCGTCCTCCCCCTCGACGGCGTGCCGCATCGCGTCCTCGGCCTGTCGCTGCCTCGCCGTACCTGGCTCAAGGGGTATCTCCGGTCGCCCGGCAGCGCCTTCGATTACGACGCGGCGGAACTCTCGGTGCAGTTGCCTTCCACCGCTAAGGGTGTAGCAGCCCTCGGCGCACGAAAGATCCCCCTGAAGGCTACCGCACTGAAGGATGCCGCCGCGAGCGCCGATCCGCCGCTCGCGGTCGTGCCGGTCCAGTTGCTCGCGCACCTCGACATGGAGGGCGAGAAGCTGGTGCAGTACGATTCGACCGTCAACCGCTTCGTCCCGGTGCCGGAGCCGTTCAGCCATGCCCGCGCCCGGCTCTACGCGCGAACGATCGACGACGTGCCCGCCGTCGTCGAGGAACTGGGCCGACGGGGGATGAACTACGCCTCGGAGAACTCGCGGATTCGCGAGATCCACAAGCAGGACTCGTCGCTCGAGTTCATCGTCGTGGTCGTCGGCGTCGGCGTCTTGGTCTTCGGCGTGTTCACCGTCGCCAACGTCCTGCTCGACTCGACGGCCCGCAAGCGCGGAACGCTCGGCATCCTGCGCGTCATGGGCGTCTCTCGGGGCGGCGTGTTCTTCCTCGTGTTCTTGCGTGCCGCCCTGATCGGCGTCGTCGCGGGTGGCCTCTCGCTGCTCGCGGGGATGGCCGTCGCCTGGCTCCTGCGCCTGGTGCCGGTGTTGATCTCGTTCCGAGGGTTCGACCTCGCGGCTGTGTTCGTTTGCTCGATCGTTTGTTGTGTCGTCGGCTCGCTCTACCCCGCGTGGACCGCGAGCCGGGTCGATCCGTATGAAACCATCATCGAAGGCAAATTTCGCTGAAGCGTCTCCAGCCGCTCGGCGATCGGGGTATCCATCATGCGTCGCTTTTCCTGTCTGCTCCTGGGCCTGTTCGCCTTCCCGGTCGCGGCCCAACCGGCCGGTCAACAAGAGTCCGTGCAACGGAGCAAAGGTTCGCCCAAGCTCGTCTTCGTCTATTGCCCTCCGGGGAAACATCTGGCCGGCGACCCGGCGAGGAACACGATTTCCGACATCCCGAAGGGCTATTGGATCGCCCAGACCGAAATGACGCAGGGGGCGTTCTTCGACCTTCTCGCCAACCTCGACGGCGAGGCGAAGGCCAAATGGTCGAGGCGGGGCGCGCGGCTCGACAAGGCCGCCTACGCGAAA
>JANXSH010000905.1 GCA_025356615.1 Planctomycetia bacterium
CTCAAGTTGGCCCAAGGCCACACCAAGGCGAAGCGACCGAAGGAGTGCCTCGAGGCGATCGAGAAGGCCAGCACTTCCTTTCGTCGGGGTGCCTTCGCCCCGACCTTGGCCCCCCGAACGGCGATCCGCTACACCAACCTCTTCATGGCGCTCCAGATGGACAGCATCCTCCTCCTCGGGCACGAGCAGGGGGAGCATCGGCTGGCCGACGGTCGGGTCAAGGAGTTGCAGCAGCGCGTGCAAGAACTGCTGCTCGATCTCCTCAGCCAGGGACGCAAGTTCCCTCAGACCCGAGCCGAACTCTTCGCCGGCGGGCAGCTCCTACGACACATCCCGCAATCGATCGCCTTCCTCCTGATCGAGGATTGGCAGCGCGATTCCCCGGACGACATCCGGCCCCTGAAGTTGCGAATCCGCTACGCGATCGCCCAGAAGGATTGGGGGCTATCCACCAGTCTGCTGAACGGACTCGCCCAGAAGGCACCCAAGGACGGCGACCTCCCCAAGTGGAAGACCGAGGTTTCCAAGAAGCTCATCGAAGGGCTTACGAAGAAGTAAGCTTTCCCTCAGCAATTCCCAGCGTTTCAGCGATCACCGGGAATTGCTGCTCCCAGACTCATGGCGTAGGGCTCACCGGAATGGCTGTGCCCCATCCGAGAAACTAGATGACCGTTTCATAAGTTCCTCGTCACTCTTCTTAGCCCGACGCGCAAGCGAGGGACGCTGTAACCCTCGCTTGCGCGTCGGGCTAAGCCAAAAGCCGACTGGCGGCGAACTTGTGAAACGGTCATCTATCGCTGTAGTGCTAGGTCGTGTGGACATTCACTCCACAAAGCCTTGTGTAGCAGGGAGTTGCGGCGACGGTGTCGGTTTTCACCTGAAGACGCAAGTTATTGACCTCATGGCAGTTACGCGGTGAATGTCCACACGACCTAGTAAGGAGGGAGCGAAAGTCACTCGCTCTCGCCCGCCGGTCTATCCCCCTTGACCCTGACCGTCTCATCCCTCGAATCAGCACCACTTCTCTCCTCCGCCTCCTCCGTCAGCCCGACGGCTCCATCCGCAGCATGCGTCCCGTCCGGGGCCGCTTCTCCGCGTGGACCTCGAAGCCCTGCGGCAGAACGCCTCGCACGGCGGTCCGCGTCAGGGTCATCCCCCTGCGTACACCGAATTCCCCACGGACCGATGAGCCCCCGGTCGATCCTTGGGGCGGACCTTTAGGTAGGATAATCCGTCCTGGCAAGTCACATCGACCTCGCGAGAATGCGCGGTTTCCCACGGACTCGTGCGGCCCCATCTCGGTGCCAAATCCGGAGTTTGTCTGTCGCCCCTGCGCCTCCCCAACCGATAGAGTCGGACAAGGAAGCATTTCCGATGCCCCTCACCAGTGTCGTCGCGGTCTCATTCTCGAAGGTGATGATATGAGGAGTTCTGTCGCCGGTCGGCCCCTCGCGCCGGCGGTCGTCGGCCGAATCACGGGTGAAGACGAGGATCACAAGGCGTTCCAATTCGCCGGCCTCTCCGGCTATTCGTTTGGGCAGCGCCTGGCGATACGCGCCGCCGACTTGGCGTTCCACGGCCTGATTCGGATCATCGGCTGGTCGGTTCGCTTCGAGGTCGAGGGGCAGGAAAACTGGGAGAAGGCACGCGCCAAGGGGGGGCTCCCCATTTACAGCTTCTGGCACGACGGGATCTTCCTCTCCACCTACTTCTTCCGCAATCGCGACATCGTCGTGATGACTTCGCAGAGTTTCGACGGCGAATACATCGCGCGATTCATCCAGCGTCTGGGCTACGGCGCGGCGCGGGGGTCTTCGACGCGCGGCAGCGTCGGCGCGATGATCCAGATGATCCGCCTGATGCGGAAGGGCTACCCCGCCGCGTTCACCATCGACGGCCCCAAGGGGCCTCGCCACAGCGCCAAGGTCGGCCCGGTCTTGCTCGCCAAGAAAACGGGGGGGCCGATCCTGCCGTTCGTCGTCACGCCATCGAGACACTGGACTGTGAAGCGAAGTTGGGACGGCTTGGCCATCCCCAAGCCGTTTTCTCGCGCGCTGGTGGGCATCGCCCCGCCGATCTACGTTTCCGCCAACGCCAGCGACGGGATGGTGGAAGCCAAGCGCCTCGAGTTGCAGGCCGCTCTCGACGCCCTGGAGCGACGGGGGCAGCAGTGGCGGACAGGCGGCACGCCGATCGACGGCCGATCGGCCCCGCCGGAGCAGCCGACGAGCAGACGGGCCGCTTAAGGCCGGACTGCCCCGGTATCGTGATTCAGTCGCCGTTGATTTCGATCGTCTCGACGCTCTCTACCGCATCGGCCTCCTCCGGCAACCCCGACACCTCCAGCCGCACCATCCGCCCCGCCCGGTGCTGTTCCGCCGTATGGACCCTCACTCCCGGAGGCAACACGCCCCGCGCAGCGGCCTTCGCTAACGCGGGCTTGTTGCATTCGCCGCTGAGGTGGAGCTGGACGAGGTGCCGGAGTCGGCCCGGCGTCGATCGCGCGAGGACGGCCCGCACCAGGGCCGCCGCCTGGTCGTTCGAGAGGTGGCCCTCGTCACCCAGGACGCGGGCGATCAGGAACGCGGGCCGCCTGCTGCCGCGCTCGAGGTCGAGGTCGTGGTTGAACTCGATGGCGAGCAGGTCCACGTCCGCGAGCGCCTCGGCGATGTGATCGTCCCAGGTGCCGAGGTCGGCGACGTAGCCGATCGCGACGCACTGTCCGAAGAGGTCGGCCGGCCCATCGAGGCGGAAGCCGAACGTCGCCCCGGCGTCGTGCCGGACGCGCAGGGCGCGCATCCGCAGGCCGGGAGCCAGGCGCGTCTCTTCGTCCTCGACGAAGCCGTGGACCAGCCCGGCCGCGCCCATCTGGGCGAACGCGCGGGAGTTCTTCGCCAGCGAGGCGTGGTGCATCGCGGAGCAGTAGAGAGGGACGCGGCGCTCGAACAAGTGGGCGAGGGTGCGGTCGTTCCAGTGGTCGGTGTGCGTGTGCGTCAAGAGCATGGCGTGGACGTGGTCCCAGCGGTGCCCCGCCTCGCGGAGGCGCTCGCCGAGTTCGTCCGGCCCCAGCCCCGCGTCGATCAGCACGCCGAACCCGTCGGCCTGGACGAGGGCGGAGTTGCCGCGACTGCCCGAGGCCAGCATCGTGAATCGCAGCGTCATCGGCTCGCACCCCGCAGGCGTCGCATCGAAGGGACCTCTGTTGCATATCATAGTCTGGAGTCGGCCCCGTCAGCAATGCGCGTAGGGCGGGGACGACCGGAGAGCGGGAGTGGAACCCACGCATGAACAGCTCGACCTTCCTCGAAAGTCAGTCCAAGGCGAAGCCGGTGCCCCTGTACGTCGTCACCGGGGACGAGGCGTTCCTGAGACGCCAGGTCCAGACCGCGCTCCGGCGGATCGTCCTCGGCGCGGAGGACGACGGGTTCGGCGTCTCCATCCACGCCGGCGAGTCGGCGACGTGGTCGGCGGTCGTCAACGACCTGCAAACGATGCCGTTCCTCGCGCCGCGCCGGCTCGTCGTCGTCGAGGGGGGCGACTCGTTCGTCTCGCGCGAGAGGGCACGCCTCGAAAAGTACGTCGCCGAGGTCGTCGGCAAGAAGGACCCGTCCGGCGTCCTGTTGCTCGACGTGAACACCTGGCTCGGGACGACGAAGCTCGCCAAGGCGACTCCGGACGCCTGGGTGATCCAGTGCAAAGCGCCGAATTCGCACCAGTTGCCACAGTGGTGCGTCTCGTGGTGCATCGGCCAGACGGGGAAGCAGCTCTCCGCCGCCGCCGCGAAACTGCTCGTCGATCTCGTCGGCTCCGAGATGGGCGTCCTCGATCAGGAAATGCAAAAACTCTCGGTCTACATCGGTGCCGCCCCGAAGATCGAGGTGAAAGATGTGGACGAACTGGTAGGCCGCAGTCGCAGCGAATCGACCTGGCAAATTTTCGACCTCGTCAGCGCGGGCAAGACTGCCGAGGCGCTCGACTTCCTCACGCGCCTGCTCGACCAGGGCGAGGAGCCGATGAAACTCCTCGGCGCGTTCAGTGCCCAGTTGCGCCGACTCGCGCAGACGACACGCCTCAGTGCCCAGGGGGTCGGCCTCGGCGAGGCACTGACCCGAGCAGGCGTCCCGAACTTCCCCGCCGCCCGCACCGGCGCGGAGGCACTGCTCAAACACCTCGGCCGTCGTCGGCTCGATCGCGTCTACGACTGGCTCCTCGAACTGGATGTCGGCCTCAAGGGCGGCAGCCAACTGCCCCACCACGCCCAACTCGAGCGCTTCATCATCCGGCTGGCCCGACCTCGTAGTTGAAGAGAAAGCTTTGATGAACATTTTGCCCCGCCTGCTGATAACGATGGGCGATGTCGCGGGCGTCGGCCCCGAGATCATCGCCCGCGCCTGGCCGGACTTGCCGTCGCTGGCCCGGCCCGTCGTCGTGGGCGATCCGGTATGGATGGCGCGTGCCCTGGGCTTGGTGGGCGTCCGCGCCGAGGTCGTGGGTGCCGAAGAGGAGGCGACCCCGTCGCGCATCCCGTGCCTGGTGGCCACGGACCAGGATCTCACCGCCGTCCGATCGGGTCGGATCACCGCCGCAGGAGGCAAGGCGGCGTATGACTTCCTCTGTGCGGCGATCGACAAGACGATGGGCCGTGAGGCGGACGGCATCGTCACCGCGCCGTTGCACAAAGAAGGGCTGCACGCCGCAGGCATCACCCACCCCGGCCACACGGAGATCCTCGCCGAGCGCACGGGCACGCGCGAGTTCGCCATGGTCCTCTTCGGCGACGGCCTCGCCGTGGCCCATGTGACGCTGCACATGGCCCTTCGCGACGTGTTCGCCCACCTCAGCACGGCGGCGGTCCTCGAAAAGATTCGCCTCCTGGCGCGACTCCTGCCGCGCCTCGTCGATCGAGTCCCGAGGATCGCTGTCGCCGCCCTCAACCCCCACGCCAGCGACGGCGGGCTGTTCGGGGACGAGGAGGAGACGCTGATCCGCCCCGCCGTCGAGGCGGCCCGCGCCGAGGGCATCGACGCGAGCGGCCCCTACCCTGCCGACACGCTGTTCGTGAGGGCACACCGGGGCGAGTTCGACGGCATCGTGGCGATGTACCACGACGAGGGCCACATCGCCATGAAGCTCCGTAGCGGCCTGCGCTGCGTCAACATCAGCGCGGGCTTGCCGATCGTCCGCACGAGCGTGGCGCACGGGACGGCGTATGACATCGCGGGGCGAGGCATCGCCGACTGCGGCAGCCTCATCGAGGCGGTGCGCGTCGCGGCACGGCTGGCGGGATCGAATCCCGCCCCTGGAGGCGAGCCATGACCCGCGATGCCGAATCCACCACCCTGTACTTGATCCGCCACGGCGCGACGGACGCGAACCTCGCCGTCCCGGCTCGCATCCAGGGGCGCAACACGAACCCGGCTCTCGCGGCGGTCGGGATCCGTCAGGCAGAGGCGACGCGCGACTTTCTAGATACACGATCCTTCGAGCGTTGCTACACGAGTCCGCTGCTGCGGGCCGCCCAGACCGCGTCGATCGTCGCGGCCCCCCACGGGTTGACGCCGGTGCCGATCGAGGCACTCACGGAGTGCGACGTGGGCCGCTGGGAGGGGCTCGACTGGGAGTCGATCCGCGCCTCAGACCCCGAGGGTCACGCGCGGTTCCACGCTAACCCGGCGGAGTTCGGCTACCCCGGCGGGGAGACCTTCGCCGATGTCTATGACCGCGTCCGGCCCGCCCTCGACGAACTGCTCCTGCGACACATCGGCGAGACCATCATCGTCGTGGCCCACCATGTCGTCAATCGGACGTACCTCGCGGGCCTCCTGGGCCTCGGACCCGACCGCGCCCGCAAGGTCATCCTCGACAACTGCGGCATCTCCGTCGTCGTCCGTCGGCGTGGCAAGACGACTGTCGGCACCCTCAACGCCGCGTTTCACCTCGAGGGAATCGCCGCGTAAAAGAATGGGACACGGATCGAGTGGATCAGAATGGATTGGCATGATCCGTCTTCCTCCGCCCGATCCGCTCGATCCGTGTCCCGTTGTATTTTGGGCTTCTTCTTGGCGTTCTCCTATTCGTGGCTTACAATTGAGAGATGCGTTGTTCGCCTCGCTGGAGTACATGATGGAGAAGACGAGCGAAACCTGGGTGACCGCACCGGAGCGGCTCGTATCCACCACCCGGCGCGACGCCTGCGTCGTCCACATCTACCCGACCGGCCCCGGCATGGGCACTCGTTACGCGCTCGCGGACTCGCCCATGGTCCTCGGCCGGGGCAACGACTGCGACATTCGCATCAACGACCACTCCGTCTCCCGCCGTCACGCCCGCATCCAGCCGGGGGCCGACGGCTACTACGCCGTCGATCTCCAGAGCACCAACGGGACCTTCGTCAACGACATCCCCGCGTCGATCTGCAAACTCAAGGACGGCGACTACCTCCGCGTCGGCAACTGCATCTACCGCTTCCTCGCGGGCGGCAACGTCGAGGCGGAGTACCACGAAGAGATCTACCGGCTCACCATCATCGACGCCCTGACCGACATCCACAACAAGCGCTACCTCCTCGAGTTCCTCGACCGCGAGTTGTCGCGATCCGCCCGCTACCACCGCCACCTGTCGCTCGTCATGTTCGACCTCGATCGGTTCAAAGCGGTCAACGAGGAACTCGGCCACCTCGGGGGCGATTTCACCCTCCGCGAAGTGGCCGCCTGCGTCAAGGGGAGCATCCGCAAGGAGGAACTCTTTGCCCGCTACGGCGGCGAGGAGTTCGTCATCGTCCTGCCCGAGACGGCCCTCGAGAGCGGCATCCTCGTCGCCGAGCGCCTCCGCCAACTCATCGAGCGCCACCCCTTCCAGTACGAAGGCAAGAAGTACCCCATCACGATCAGCATCGGCGTTTCGGCGACGAACGGCGAGACGAGCCTGACGCCGCACGACCTCATCCGCCAGGCCGACGAGAAGCTGTTCAACGCGAAGAACACCGGACGAAACCGCGTCGTCTCCTGAGTGATCCCTCCACGCGGGTAAATAATCGGCTGACCCGTTGTAAATATCTCTACGAGAGACGGGTCGGAGAATAGGAAGGAGAGGATGCCACTTCGCGCTTACGGGCCTCAGCCGTCTCCAGCGGCGGGACGTAGAAGACGACTGGGGGACACCAGCATCATTCAGGGGAATCCGAATTGCATCTTCGCGCTTGATGACGATGGCGAGTTCGGCGTTCACGACCCCAGCATCATTCAGGGGAATCCGAATTGCAACCGCGTAACGGAGAGAACCACATGCCCGAAAGGATGCGACCGGCATGGGCCGTCCTCGCCGCGCTCGGGTTCGGCACCTGGCTGCTCCCGGCCGCCGCCCCGCCGGTCCCGCGACCGACCGCCCGGCAACTCGCGAAGCTCGTCGCCGACCTCGGCGCGGACGACTTCGCCACCCGCGAGGCGGCCGACCGCGCACTGGCTGGCCTCGGCGCGGAGGCCGTGCCTGCGCTGTGGGAGGGCACGAAGAGTCCCGACCCCGAGGCGCGCAGCCGATCAGTGGCGCTGGCCCTCCGAGCGGAGAAGCGGGCCACCGCGTACTTCGAGGCCCTCGGGGCCAAGGTGCGGTGGAATAGCGACGGGAAGGTCCACTCCGTTTCATTCGACGGGCGTGACTCGAGCCGGCTGCGAGACGAACACCTGCGCGAGCTGGTTGGCTTCC
The DNA here is from genome assembly GCA_025356615.1 of Planctomycetia bacterium. GTDB lineage: Bacteria > Planctomycetota > Planctomycetia > Gemmatales > Gemmataceae > JANXSH01. The sequence continues at coordinate 7,702 of JANXSH010000905.1, forward strand.
CGTGGCTGGTGCAACTCAGGCTCGACAACGCCCCCGTCGGGGATGCCGGGATGCCCTCCATCGGCCGGCTGACGAAGGTGGACTGGCTGGTCCTGAGCGGGACGCGGGTGACCGACTCCTGCCTGGCCCACCTGGCCGGGCTGACCAACCTCGAAATCCTGGTTCTCCACAGGACGCGGGTGGTCGGGCCGGGCTTGGCCCACCTCGGGGCCATGAAGCGGCTACAGACTTTGTACGTCGATCGGTCCGGGCTGACCGACGCCGGGCTGGCGGCAGGGATGAGCGGGATCAAGAGACTCGAGGGGTTGCGCAATTTAGGGCTGTCCGGCACGCGGGTGGGAGATACCGGGCTGGCCGCAGCCGTCACCGGATTGAAGGGCCTGAAGGAGCTGTGCCACTTGGGCCTCTCGGGCACGAGGGTAACCGACGACGGTCTCGGCTGCCTCGGCCAGCTCGAGCAGCCGATCTTCCTTGACCTCGCGGACACGCGGATCACCGACCGCGGGGTTGCCCGGCTACGCGCGATGCGCAACCTGTTCGGCGTACACCTACACCGCACCGCCGTCACGGACGAGGGTTGCGCCCACCTTGCACGGATCAGGACGATCAATCAAATCGACCTCGACGAGACTCGGGTGACGGTCGCCGGTCTGCGGCCGTTCAAAAATCTGCCGCATCTCCAAGTCCTGTCGATCCGCAGCCTGAAACTTAGCGAGAGAGAGGTCGAAGGTCTCCTCGATGTCATGCCCGAGCGGGTCCACCTTCGAACCATCAGCAACCAGAACTCGACGCGACGCGGCCGCGCGGCGGGGGAAGAAGTAGGCCATTCAGCATCGTTCGGTTGTGAAATTCGACATCCGGCGCACGACCCGTCACTCCCCCACCTTCTCCAACGGCCCCAGCGCCATCGTCGTGTGCTTGTCGAGCGGGTAACGCCGGATGACTTCGCGGATGTCGTCGAGGGTGACGGCCTCGTAGGCTTTGAGGTCGTCATCGACGGAGCGGTACTCGCCGTGATACGTCCAGTGCATCCCCAGCGAGACGAGTCGGCCGCGCGGGCGCTCGTTGCTGCGGACGATGCGCGAGAGCAGCTTGCTGCGGGCGGTCTCCAGTTCCTCGGAAGTGATGCCTTCGGTCTGGACCGTGTGTAGCACGCCGTGGACGAGGGCGAGGTTCTCCTCGGCGTCGTCCGGCTCGCAGCTGAACGAGGTGTAGTAGACGCCGGTGCCTTCGTACTCGTGGAAGCTGCAATCGGCGGAATCGACCAGGCCGGGATCGACGAGCGTCCAGTAGAGTCTGCTGCCCGAGTCGTCGCCGATGACCATGCCGAGGAGGTCCGCAGCGTGACGGAGCTTCGACTTCGCGGGCGGGCCGCCTCCCATGAGGATGAAATACTCCTGGGCGACCTTCGGCTTGTGCATGAGTTTCATCATGCAGGTGCCCGGCGTCTCGACGACGCCCTCGCGGCCCGTCGGCCCGGTGCCCCAGTCGCCGCACTGCTCCTCTATCATGCGGACGAGCGGCTCCCAGTCGAATCGGCCTGCCGCGACGACGGTGATGTTCGGGGCGATGTAGCGGCGGCGAAAGTAGCACCCTCAGCCGCAATGGATACCACATCAAAGTGAG
>JANXSH010000908.1 GCA_025356615.1 Planctomycetia bacterium
CGCGGGGCGACTGCCGCGAAGCGCACGCCCGGCACCGCTGTGGCAATCGAGTTGAACTCGCCCCGGATGCTCGCCGGGGCGTCGGGCTTGGGGTCGAACGTGTCGTGATGGCTCGTTCCGCCCAACGTCCAGATCAGGATGCAGTTGATGTCCTTGGTGGGCTTACCCTTGGCGGCAAGGGCTTTCTGCCCCGCCAGCAGGCCGGGCAACGACAGGCCAAGGCCGGACAACGCCCCGACACGCAAGAACTGTCGCCGACTGACGCCCTGGCAATTGCGGGAGGATACTCGGAATGGATCGAGCATGGTGGGTTCCCGTGGTAAGATCGTAACTAGTGCTTCGATATATCGTACCATCGCCGAGCCACCGAGGCCAGAGCCAACTTTCAAATCAATGACCTTCGCTACCGGATTGCTCCTCCGCTCGAGTCCGTGTAAGATCATCTTATCATCGTGCGACATCGAGGCCGAAATCGGTGCCTCTGGAGAGGATCGTTCCCATGAAGGTCCAGAATCTTACGCGGAACGCGCCTCGTCTCGACCGCCGCCGATTTCTCCAGGTCGGCTCGATCGGCGCGCTGGGCCTGCACCTCCCGCAGTTACTCCAGGCAGGTTCGCCTCCTCGATCGGACCGGCCGCATGGCAAGGAGATGTCGTGTATCTTCCTCTGCCTCTACGGAGGAGCCAGCCAGATCGACACCTGGGACATGAAGCCGGACGCGCCCGACGGCTATCGTGGTCCGTACAAATCCATCGCGACGGCCACCCCCGGTATCCGGATCACGGAACTGATGCCCCGGCTCGCCCGGCTCAGCGACCGGTACTGCCTCATCCGCTCGATGACGCACACCGAGGCGGACCACACGAGGGCGAACAGTATCTTGTTGAGCGGTCAGTCCAAACCTCCCGTCGATGCCCCCAGTTACGGGGCCGTCATGGCCCGGGTACTGCCTTCCTCGCGCAACATCCCCTCCTACGTCTGGCTCCAGAAGTTTGGCGGCGGTGCCATGCCGCCGGATTCCGCCTACCTCAGTGGCGGCTTCCTCGGCGCGGCGTATAGCCCCGTCGTGATCGGGGGCAAGGACGACAAGGAAGATCCCTCTTCTCCTCATTATCGGGTGCGGGCCTTCGAGACGGCACCCGATATTCCCCCCGATCGGTTACATCGCCGACAACAACTACTCGGCAGGCTCCAGTCGGTCGAGAAAGCTCTCGATCAAGCCGCCGCCGGGGCCTACCAGATCAAGCAGGAGCGAGCCTTCGAGTTGCTCACCCGACCCCAGGCGCGGCGGGCATTCGACCTGAATCAGGAGCCAGCCAAGAGCCGCGACCAGTATGGAAGGCATCCGCTGGGGCAGCACTTGCTGATGGCGCGGCGACTCGTCGAAACGGGCGTGCGCCTCGTCGGCGTCGTCGGCTGGACGGGCCTGGCCCAGGGCGATAAGTTCCTGAGTGTCGAAACCTGGGACATGCACGGCAACGGCACGCCGATCTTCGGGACCGGGTGGAATAGCCTCGGCTTCGCGGTGCCCCGGCTCGATGAGGCGCTCTCCGCACTGCTCGGAGATTTGGACCAACGAGGTCTCCTCGACACGACCCTGGTCGTCGTCGTGGGCGAATTCGGGAGAACGCCGAAGGTTGATACGGGCGGGAAGGGGCGGAACCACTGGCCGCACTGCTATTCGGCGCTGCTGGCCGGTGCCGGCATCCGCGGAGGGGCCATCTACGGAGCGTCCGACAGGGTGGCCGGCTACGTCAAGGATCGCCCGGTCCTGCCCGAGGACTTTGGCGCGACGATCTACCACGCCCTCGGAGTGGCTCCCGAGACGCGCCTTTCCCCCGACGGATTCACTCGCCCTGCCAGTACCGGCCAACCCATTCTCGACCTGTTCGGCTGATCGCGTCACTCGCCACTTGAGGTCCACCCATGAATCCGCTCCTCGACGCCCTGACACGACGCGACTTCCTCGGTGCTGGCCTCGGCGCTGCCGGGATCATGCTGCCTCGCGCCCTCTCTTCGACGCCTGGGGTGGCCGGTTCCTTCGGACGGGCCAAGGCCTGCATTTTGCTGTTCCCCTACGGCTCGCCGCCGCAACACGAAATGTTCGACCCGAAACCGGATGCGCCGGCCGAGATCCAGGGCGAGATGAAGTCGATCGCCACCTGCATGCCAGGGCTTCGCATCGGTGAAGGTTTGCCCGACGTGGCGAAGATCATGGACCGCCTCACGGTCGTGCGGTCCATGACGCATCCGTATCCCGAGCATGGCGTCGCCTACGCCGTCAGCGGCATCCCCACCTACACCCCCGCACTGGAGGCCGCGCCGCGCGACTCGCGGCACTGGCCGTTCATCGGGTCCGTCGTCGATTTCGTCGAGGAACGCCGGGCCGGGGGGCGGATCCCTTCCGTCCCGCGCAACGTGGGGCTGCCCTGGTTGCTCAACTCGAAAACCGACCTCAACGTCAGCGCCGGCCCTTACGCCGCCTTCCTCGGCCAGGGGTACGACCCCGTCTGGACCGACTTCGACGGCCCCGGAACGAAGCCGGCCCCCCACTACACCGCCGACCAGAAACGAACCTTCCTCGACCCCTTCGCCGAGACGACGTTCGCGGGCCGATTTCGGATTTCCTCGCTCGGCCACGATTCGACCGACCTCCCCGGCGAACGGCTCCGCTCTCGGCAAACGCTACTCCATCGCTTCGATTCCCTCCGCCGGAAGGCCGACGACATGGGCCAAGCCCCCCTCGACAAGCGGCGAAGCATGGCCTTCGCCATGCTGACCTCGGGGAAGATGCGAGAGACGCTCGACCTGGACCGCGAATCCCGCACGGTCCGCGAACCCTACGGCCCGACCGTGTTCGGCCAATCCTGTTTAGCAGCCCGCCGCCTCGTCGAGGCGGGCAGCAAGTTCGTCACGGTCTTCTGGGACGGCTTCGGCCAGTTCTCCGGCTGCGCCTGGGACACGCATAGCAACCACTACCCGCGCCTGAAAGAGTATCTCCTGCCCGGATTCGATCGGGCGTATCCCGCCCTCATCCGCGACCTGGAGTCGCGCGGCCTCCTCGACACCACGCTCGTCCTGTGGATGAGCGAACACGGTCGGACGCCGACGATCGATTCGAAGCCGAAGGGCGCGGGCCGGCACCACTGGTCGAAGGCGTATTCGGTCGTCCTGGCCGGGGGCGGGACGCCGCGCGGGAAGGTGGTCGGCAGCACCGACAAGCACGCGGGCGAGGTGAAGGACACGCCGATCTCGCCGAAGGACATCCTGGCGACGGCGTTCCACCTGCTAGGGATCGACCCGGAGACGACGGTTACGGACGCGCTGGGGAGGCCGATGCCGATCGCGGGCGAGGGGCGGGTGCGGGCGGAGTTGCTGGGGTGATGGGGATGCTCTGCGAAGGGTTGCAGGAACGGCGAGGGGCGTTCACATCATGGAGGTCAGACCGGAAAGACTGATTTACTCCACCCATCGGGATCGCTTCGGAGCCGGGAAAGAGGACTTGACAGGGGTGTAATTCGGTTTACTCTGAATAAGGAGTGGATAATCTGATTAGCGATATGCTATCCTGTGCTGGATATCCAAACTGGCATAGGTCATGCCTAAAGCTTTCGGTGATGGCCGATCAATCCGATTGACAATTGGCGGGGGTGGTATCAGTGAAAGCGAGCCTTCTTTTCCTGGGTGGCATTATTGGCTTCTTCGCGTCGTACCTCTTTCGGCCAACCATCTTCGGATTTGGGCCAGATTTTGGGGAGTTTTTCCGGGACGGCCTGCGAGGTCGCGACTATACGGGGACGATTGTGGCATGTACAATCGTCGGGGCGACATTTGGGTTGATGGTTGGGATAATTGTGGAGTATCTCGGTCGGGGAAAAGGACAGTAGCCAACCAGATGAGCGAGATCGCACTCCAAAATCTCGGCGTCCGCGCATCACTCGCAGATTTGCCAAATGGATGATTTACATCTCCAATTGCCAGATGTGGGCAAGAAATTATTTCTGATCCAATCCTTGATGCAAACTCTAATCACGAACCCATCGGCCCTCAAGCCACGAACTCGTCATAATCGCGATCGTCACATGAGAGTGGCACCCGTTCGATGGATCCTGGGCGTCCAGGGGAAGCACGCCGTTGGCGAGCAGTTCCAAATAGAGTTGTCGGTAAAGACTCACCTTACTCATCGGGTCGAAATTGCGCCGACCCCACGGGCCTTGAATCAGCCATTCGCCCTTGTCACGCTTGATTGTTGTTGGGCGAAGTATTTGTGAACTCATTTGTAAATCTCCGCTGTGTGGCTTGTGACGATTTTGCAATCCGAATTATGATCGTATCGGTTGTGGCAGGACGATGTCAATCGCGAAATTTCAGAAATGAGTCGATTGCATCGGCAATTCGACCTGCAATTCCAGTCACTAAACTATTTTTCCAAGTGTGATGTAAGTAAGGGTCCATACAGCATGTTACCCTTGAGTTCCTAATCCGCCGAATTCAAGCGGCACTCCTGCCACCGCCTAACCGAGCCGTGGAGTCTACCAAATGGCGACTGAAACAGAACCTCAGCAATACGAGCGGTTGGAAGGGCGGGTCCGTCATCTGGAATCCCTTGTCGAAGCACTATCCTCGCGGTCCCTCGAGGTCGAAAATGGTTCCACCAAAGAACTCGATCACCGCCTCGAAGAACGATTCCTTGCCCTGGCTGCCGAATGGAAGGCCGGTCGAGGGTACACATCCTCCATTAGTAAGATGTGTTCCCATCCGGCTTACCAACAGATCGTTGGCATGGGTGACAAAGCGATTCCGCTCATTCTCCGCGAATTGGAACAAGCGCCGGATCACTGGTTCTGGGCGCTGAAGGCGATTACCGGCGTCAACCCCGTGCCACAAGAAGAGCGGGCGGATATCAAGGCGATGGCCAAGCACTGGCTCGAGTGGGGGCGAGAAGAAGGGTATCGGTGGTGAGGATGTCGAAAGATGTCGATTTTCCAAATCTCCGGGATGAGAATTGGAGCCAGACAAGCGAGATCGACCCCGGATACAATTGCATCGCCTACGCCGCCGGGCGCACCGATGTCTTTTGGTGGCCCGACTCGTTCGACACTCCACTCGATGACTACTGGCCAGCGAACGTCACCCGCGAGGAAACGATCGAAGCGTTCGTCGAATTGTACGGCACATTCGACTACGAATTGTGTTCGGATGGCTCGTTGGAGAGCGGATATGAGAAAGTTGCCATCTACGCGATTGGGACGACGCCGACGCATGCGGCCAAGCAGCTACCCGATGGCCGCTGGACGAGCAAACTCGGAATCGCCGAAGATATTCAGCATCACAATGTAGAATGCCTCAACGGGCCATGCTATGGCCAGCCTGTCCGATTCATGCGTCGCCCTCTCCGGTAACGGTGAGGCGATTTCTTGTGCAGACTCCCGAACCAAAATGAGGATGGTTTGAGGGGTGGTACAAGCAAGTAGGTCCTACGAGTCGAGCCGGACCAGCCCCGCTCGGCTCGCGGGGCCTACTGCTGTTCCCCCCCCTTGAACCATCCCGAACTTCGGTCTAAACGATCTCCCTTCTTGGAGGCCATTCCCCATGACTCGTCTACTCCTATCCACCCTGGCGATCTGCGCCGTCGTGACGATGATCCGTGGTGCGGATGAACGCCCTCGGCCCGCCCCGAATCGCCCCACGGAGCCGAAGGCGAAGGCCGTCTCGATCGCGAAAGGCGTCGCGTTCCTCGACGCCGTCAGCGCCGACTGGACGGCGAACCGCAAGTGCGCGACCTGCCATACGAACGTGGCCTACCTGATCGCGCGGCCTTCTCTGGGCGTGAAGACCAACGCCGACGAGGCGAACGTCCGGGCGTTCTTCGAGAAGAGCGCTACCAACTGGGAGCGCGGGGGGAAGGGCGACGAGCCGAAGAACACCAGCGATGTCGTCGTGATCGCCGCGAGCCTCGCCATCCACGACGCGGGATCGACGGGCAAACTGCACCCGACGACGCGCAAGGCGCTCGACCACATGTGGAAGTTGCAGGCGAAGGACGGTGCCTGGGATTGGGAGAAGTGCGAGTGGCCGCCCGTCGAGCATGACGACTACTTCGGCGCGGTCCTCGCCGCCCTCGGCGTCGGCATGGCACCCGAGGGCTACGCCAAGACGGAGAAGGCGAAGGCCGGCCTCGTGAAGTTGCGCGGCTACCTCGCGAAGACGGCTCCGCCGACGCTGCACCACCGGGCCTGGCTGTTGTGGGCGTCGAAGAACCTCGACGGCCTCATGACCGCGGACGAGCAGAAGAAGACCATCGCGGCCCTCGTCGCCCTCCAGAAGCCCGACGGAGGTTGGAGCCTCCCGTCGCTCGGCGACTGGAAGGGCTTCGACGGCCGGACCAACGACGCCAAGGCCGGGAGCGACGGCTACGGCACGGGCCTCGTCGTCACGATCTTGCGGAAAGCGGGCGTGAAGAAGGACGCCCCCGCCGTCGTCAAAGGCGTCGCCTGGCTGAAGGCGAACCAGCGCGAATCGGGCCGCTGGTTCACGCAGTCGTTGAACACGAATCGCGCTCACTACATCTCGCACGCCGGGACGGCGTTCGCGCTGCTGGCGATCAAGGAGTCGGAGTGACAAGGTGACACGGTGACAAGGTGACACGGTGACACGGGAACGCTCTGGAGATCGACCCCTCTTCGCTGTACAACGATAGAGGGCCGAACGCGCCGAACAACTCGGTGCCCGGCAATCGCAGGAGACTTTCCCATGCGCAAGTGGAAGATCGCCGGTGCCAGCGCGGCAGCACTCGTCGTCGCCTTGCTCTTCGTCGTCCCGATGTTGCTCGGCGCGCGAGCCGTGCCGGGGCAGGGCGACGAGCCAACTCGCGCCGCCCAGCTGCCCATCGGGCAAGTGATGCTCTACTCCTCGGGCGTGGGCTTCTTCCAGCGCGAGGGCAGCGTCGAGGGCGACGCTCGGGTCGATCTCAGCTTCCCCGTGAGCGACATCAACGACCTCATCAAGAGCATGGTCCTGCGCGACCTCGACGGCGGCCACGTCAGCGCCGTCAGCTACGACTCCAACGCGCCGCTCGACCGCACGCTCAAGTCGTTCGCGATCGACATGAGCAAGAACCCCGGCTTCGCCGACATCCTCGACCAGGCGCGCGGCGAGCGCGTCGAAGTCGCCCTCGCTAACGCCGCAAGTGGGGCACTCACCGGGACGATCGTCGGCGTCGAGAAGCAGAAGCAAGTGGTGAACAAGGACGTGAACGAAGTGCAGATGCTGAATCTGTGGTGTGCCGACGGCATGCGCGGTATCAAGTTGGCCGAGGTGCAGAAGGTGCGCTTCCTGAACGCGGCGATGGACGCCGAGGTCAAGAAGGCGCTCGAGACGCTCGCCCAATCTCATGACACGCAGAAGAAGGCCGTCAGCCTCAAGTTCGCGGGCGAAGGCAAGCGCCGGGTGAAGGTCGGCTACGTCATCGAGAACCCGATCTGGAAGACCAGCTATCGCCTCGTGATGTCGCCAAAGGGCGAAGAGAAGCCGTACTTGCAGGGCTGGGCCGTCGTCGAGAACCCGAGTGACGAGGACTGGAAGGACGTGCGCATGGTCCTCGTGAGTGGCAGACCCATCAGCTTCCAGATGGACCTCTACACACCGCTCTATGTGCAGCGCCCGACCGTCGTTCCTGAACTGTTTCAGGGGCTTCGACCTGTCGCTTACTCCGGCAGAATGGATAAAGAGCGGATGACCCTCGACATGCTCAACGTCGCTGATGATCCTGGCACGAACGATAAGTTCAAGGCTAAAATGCCGCAGAAGAAAATGGAGGCAGCGACTCGCGGGTTCAGGGACAGGGACGGCGTCGGTGGAGACTACCTACTACTCGCCGATGGTGGCAAAGGCCAACCAGGTTGGGCCGAAGGGACGAAACGCAAGCAACTGGAGCAACTCCGCCTCGGCCAGACCGTCTTCTCGGCAGCGACAGGCGCAAGTCTGGGCGACTTCTTTCAGTACACGATCGATCGGCCCGTAACGCTGCCGCGCCAGAAGTCGGCGCTGCTGCCCATCATCGGCAAGGACGTGGAAGCGACTCGCGTCTCGATCTACAACGAGGCCGTCCAGGCGAAGTTCCCGCTCCTCGGCCTGCGCTTCAAGAACACGTCCGGCATGCACCTGATGCAAGGCCCGGTCACGGTGTTCGAGGGGAACGCCTACGCGGGCGATGCGCGGGTCATGGACTTGCAGCCCAACGAGGAGCGCCTCGTCAGCTACGCGATGGACCTCGGCACGGAGGTCAACGCGGTTCCCTCCCAGGAGAACGGCCGAATCCTCACGATCAAGGCCGTCGCGGGAGTCATCGAGACGAAGGTCAAGAACCGCCAGGTGAAGACCTACACCATCAAGAACCGCAACGATTCGGAGCGCACCCTCCTCGTCGAACACCCGGTGAATCATGCCTTCACCCTCGTCGGCGCGAAGCCGAAGGAGACCGCGAGCGATGTGCATCGCTTCGAGGTCAAGGTGCCCGCCGCAGCGACCAAAGTTCTCGCCGTCACCGAAGAGCGCGAGGACCAGGTGCGGTATTCCATCGGCACGGAGAACGACGACCAGATCCGCTGGCTCATCTCGCAACCCCTCGCCAGCCAGAAGGTAAAGGCGG
>JANXSH010000993.1 GCA_025356615.1 Planctomycetia bacterium
CCGGTCTTGCTCCCCCTCCCTTTTAGGGGAGGGGGCTGGGGGGTGGGGTCTAACCAGCGACCTCCCGTGATCCTCGAAACCACTGCTACCCGACCGGCTCGCCCAAATCGAACGCCAGACTCCCTGTGGTGCAAGTCCAGGGCATCCAAGACAGAAATCGTGCCGGACAGTGTTGATAACCATGACTCTTCGCGGACACATCCTGTTAGCCGTGACACCTTTGTTGCTCCTCCTCCTCTGCCTGGGCGGGGCCGGGGCGGCGCTACTGCTCCAGCTCGGCCAGCGCAGTGACGCCATTCTGCGGGAGAACTACGACAGCGTGCGCGCGATGGCCGGGCTGAACGAGGCGCTCGAGCGGATCGACTCGTCGTACCAGTTCGCCCTCGCCGGTCAGGAGCGGGACGCCCGCGAGGCGCACCGCGCCAACTGGGTTCTCTACCGGGAGCAACTCGGCGTCGAGGAACGCAACGTCACCATCTTCCCCGAAGAGCAGCACCTCGTCGCCGAGTTGCAAGACCTCACGATCCGCTACCAGGCGCAAGGGGAGGCGTTCTATGCTCACCCGGCGAGGGACAGGCAAAGGGACTATTTTGGGGAGCGAGGGCTATTGCACACCTTCGCCGAGATCAAGCGGGTGGCGGCGGCGATTCACGACATCAACGAGGAGGAGATGCACAACGCCAGCCGGAAGGCGCAGGACACCGCCCGCATGTCCGTGATCGGGTTCGCCTTCGGGCTGGCGCTGTCCGTGGTGCTGGCGGTGACTGCCGTCTTGTGGCTACAGCGGACGATCCTCGGACCCATCCAGGCCGTGACCGAGGCTGCGACGGCCATCGGCGCGGGGCAACTCCACCTCGTCGTCCCAGTGCGAGGCCAGGACGAGGTGGGCAGGCTGGCGCAGGCGTTCAACGTGATGACGGAGAAGCTGCGCGGGTATCGCCAGTCGAACACCGAACGACTCCTCCACGCGCGACTCACGGCGCAGGCCACCATCGATTCGTTCCCCGATCCGGTGATCGTGATCGACCTGTTCGGGCGGGTCGAGTTCGCGAATCCCGCCGCCCAGAGCCTCCTCGGCGTCCCGCCCCCGAAGGATGGCGAGCCTCTCGCCGTGTGGCACCCGCCCGAATCGTTGCGCCAGCACGTCGAAGACGCCCTCCGCCAACAGAGGCCCGTGCTGACGAAGGCGTTCGACGAGGCGGCGACGTTCCGGGTCGATGGCGAGGACCGGACGTACCTCCCCCAGGTCCGGCCCACCCGGTCCCCCGAAGGCGAGACGCTGGGGGCGGCGGTCGTCCTCAACGACGTGACACGGTTCCGGCTGCTCGACCGGCTCAAGTCGGACTGGGTGGCGACCGTCAGCCACGAACTGAAGACGCCCCTGACGAGCGTCCGGCTCGCGGTCCATGTGCTGCTCGAGGAGGTCGTCGGCCCCCTCGAGCCGAAGCAACTCGAGCTTCTCGTCGAGGCCCGCGAGAACACCGAGCGGTTGCTAAAACTGATCGAGCAACTCCTGGCCCTGGCGAAGCTGGAGGAGGGCGAGGAGCGACTCTCCATTCGCCCGGTCGATCCGGCGGACCTCCTGCGGGCCGCCGCCGACGACGCCCTGTCTCGCGCGGAAGACAAGCGGCTCGCCGTCGTGATCGACGACACCCCCGGCCTGCCCCCCATCGCCGTGGACTCCGTCCGCCTGGGGCGGGCCCTCGACAACTTGCTCGACAACGCGATCACCTATACGGAGGTAGGGGGGAAGGTGACGCTCTCGGCGAAACTCATCGACGACGGGCGGGTTCGGCTGACCGTGAGCGACACCGGAATCGGCATCCCGGCGGAGTCCCTCCCGCACGTCTTCGACCGATTCTTCCGGGTGCCCGGTCGGGACCAGATGCCGGGAACCGGGCTTGGTTTGGCCATCGTGCGCGAGATCGTGATTGCCCACCACGGCGACATCGTTTGCGAGAGCGAGCCGGGGCGGGGGACGACGTTCCACATCACCCTGCCTCGATGGGAGGAGGGTGCATGACTACCGAAGCCAGCGAGCGCCCCCGGCCCGAACACTTCCTCAGCATGATCCGCGACCAACAGCGGGGTCGGCTGAAGATCTACCTCGGGTTCGCCCCCGGCGTGGGCAAGACCTACGAGATGCTCCAAGAGGGGCAACGGCTCATCCGACAGGGGGTGGACGCGGTCATTGGGGTCGTGGAGACGCACGGACGGGCCGACACAGCCGCCCAGATCGGTGGCCTCGAGCAGGTGTCGCTGAAGCGGATCGAGTATCGAGGCGTCACGCTGGAAGAGATGGACACCGACGCCGTGCTGGCCCGACGCCCCACCGTGGCCCTGGTCGATGAGCTGGCCCACACCAACGCCCCCGGCTGCAAGCACGCGAAGCGGTATCAGGACGTAGAGGAGCTGCTCCGCGCGGGCATCCACGTCATCACCACCATGAACATCCAGCACCTCGAGAGCCTGTACGACATCATCGAGCGGTTCGCCGGGGTCAAGGTGAAGGAGCGAGTGCCGGACTACGTCCTCGCCCAGGCCGACCAGATCGTCAACGTGGACCTGTCCGCCGAGGACTTGCAGGAGCGATTGCGGCAGGGAAAAGTCTACCCGGCCGAGCGCGTCGAGCGGGCGCTATCGAACTTCTTCACGGGCGACAACCTGAGCCGACTGCGCGAGCTGGCGCTCGAGGAGATCGCCTCCGCACTCGACCAGCAACGGCAAAAGCAGGGGGGGCCAGCGGACAACGGGTCCGACCGCGTGATGGTGTGCCTGAGTTCGCGCAGCCCCAACGTGCATCGCCTCTTGCGGAAGGCGGCCCGCCTCGCGGATCGCTTCAACGCCCCGTGGTACGCCGTCTACATCCAGACGCCCCGCGAGCGCCTGGACCGCATCGACGCGGCGACGCAACGGATGGTGAGCGACTCCCTCGCACTGGGGCAACAACTGGGCGGCATCGCCATGCCGTTCACCGGGCCGAGTTTCGAGGAGGCCGTGGCCGTCTTCGTGGCGGAGTACCGGATCACTCACATCCTGATGGGCCGATCACAGCGGCCGTGGTATCAGCGGTGGTTCGGGAGGACGGCCCTCGATCGGCTGTTGCAAGCCGTCCCCCAAGTGGATATCACCGTGGTCGATGTGCGGTAGGGTGCCGGAAGCTGCTACTTCGGGGCCGACCGGACACAGCGGAAGCCGAGGTGGGACATTCCCGTGTCGGGACTGCATCCGTGACGGGCGCTGGGCCGGTAGCGGGAGCAGTAGGCGTCGTTGCACAGGAATGAGCCGCCCTTATGCACGCGCTGGGCCGTGAACAGCCTCTTCGGGTCGAGGCCGAAGTCCGGCCCCCTGGGGTCGTCGATCACGCCCTTGCCGGCGCGCCGACGGTACAAGTCGCGCTGATACCAGTCGGCACACCACTCCCAGACGTTGCCGGCCATGTCGTACAGGCCGTAGCCGTTGGCCGGGTAGGACTTCACCGGGGCGGTGCGCTCGTAGCCGTCGATCGCCGTGTTCTGCTCCGGGAACTTGCCCTGCCAGAGGTTGGCGAACCTGCCGCTGTCGCCAGCCGACTCGTCACCCCAAACATACGTCTTGCCGTCCAGCCCGCCGCGCGCCGCGAACTCCCATTCCGCCTCCGTGGGCAGACGCTTCCCCGCCCACTTGGCATACGCCGCCGCATCGTCCCAGGAAACATGGATGACGGGATGATCGTCCTTGCCGTCGAGCGTACTCTCCGGCCCTTCGGGGTGCTTCCAGCACGCGCCGGGCCTCCACTTCCACCACAAGGAGAAGTCCTTCAGGTCCACTGCCCCCGCTGGCACGACGAAGACCATCGAGCCTGCAACCAGGTTTCTATCAGGAGTCTTCGACGTACCGGGCGGCATCTGCTTCCGTAACTCCTCCCAGACCGGCTTCTTCTCGGCCGTCGTGACGTAACCTGTCGCCTCGACGAAGGCGCGGAATTGGGCGTTCGTCACCTCCGTTTGATCCATCCAGAATCCGCCGACGCGAACACGATGGGCCGGCTTCTCCTCTTCCCAGCCTTGCTTCTCATCGGTGCCCATCGTGAACTCGCCGCCGGGTATCCACACCATTCCTTCGGTCACGGACGGCGGACTCGGCTGCGTGAGACGCACGATCAGGAACGTCGCGGCGAACGCCGCGATACCGAGCAGCAGAAGGGCGAGGCCAGAACGTAGCCGGTTCGACTGCGAAGGAGAATCGTCGTTGGCATTAACACCGGAGACAGGCTTCGCCGATCTCTGGGTGGCTCGGCCCTTCCTGATCTGATGGCGGTTCATTGGCCCCTCGTATCATTGGGGTGTTGGATCATCGATGCCTTTCCTTACTTACCTAACCGTGACAGCGCTTCTTGAAATGGTATGCTGGAAACCCGAACGATGCCGTCGAACGGCCTGTCGAGTTCCAGGATCAGGAACAACGCGGCCGAGATCGACAGCGAGCAGACGATCAGTACCACGACGACCGTGGCGTTTCGCGGGGCCATCAGGCCGTAGCCGCCGAACAGGACGACGAGCCAGAGGACGAGGACCACTAGGAACGGCGACGGGACCGAGCTGTCCTTCTGGGCAGCCAGCCGCAAGCGCGTCTGCCCCAACTCCGTCGTGAGATCGAGGGCGCGGCCTTTGATGACACGCTGGGCATCAGTCTTCGGCGAAAATTCGCCGAGCTTGTCATAGAAAGTTTCCATCTCGGTCATGGCCGCGCCCGGTGTCAGAGTCGCCTTCTGGCCGTCGTGGGGCCAAAGGCTGTCGAAGATGATCGTGACGCCGCGATGGAGCAACTCGCGCAGTTCCTTGGTCTCGGATCCATACCGGGCCAAGAGGCGGTCGAGGAGTACGACGTTAGCGGACATTTGTTTGACGGAGTTACTCTGCGTGTCGTAGGTCCCTTTCGCGGAGGCGATGAGCAGGCCGAGGACCAGGGCCGTCAGCGTCGCAATCACGCCCAGCCCTAACTTGACGACGTCCTTCGATTCGGCGTTCAGATGGTTCGCCGGCAAGGCCCGCCCGAGGAACATCGTGAGGAGCGAGGCCCCGAAGATGCACGCGAATACCAGACCCGCAATCGCCAGCGAACTCATGTTGGGTCTCTCGATGGATCAGGCACGAATAAGGGCTACGAGGATCGTTCCCCCGCATCGGTCAGCGGTGGGAGAACGATCCTCGCGGGAAACAGCGATCACGGGGTGTAGGAGCCGCTCCGGGAGTAGGATCGGCCCGTGTAGGGATTGGTGCCCGACCCCGAGTGATTGTAGGTGTTGTTGTAGGGGTTGTAGGTAGTCGAGCCGGACCGGGACCGTCCGGTGTAGGGGTTGTAGGTGGAGTGCGAGGAACTGCCCTGGCCGGTGTAGGTGTTGTACGAGCAGAGCGCCCACCAGGCCAACTAGCAGCCCCCAGTGGACGAACCGGCGGGCGTCCCTCGCCGGGACTCCCGCCCCGTTCTTGTCTCTTACCGGCTGCGTTGTGCCTTCATGGCCTCCTCGATCCTCGCCTTCACGGCGTCGAGGTTGAAGCTCGCGCCCTTCTGCATGGGCGGGTACCGGATGGCCGTCTGTGCCAGCTTCGCCACCTCCTCCTGGACGAACACGAACCGCCAGAACTCGTACTGGAACCAGCTGAAGTAGTTCTGCGACCCGTTCAGGCTCCCGTTCTCCGGCCAGTCCATCCGCTCGAACGGGTCGAGGCGCAGGTTGGTGATCGTCGGGGCGTCCACATGGACCTTGCCGCCGAGCCAGCCGTTGGGCTGCTCGATGAAGCGGTACTTGAAGTCGTCGATGCGCACCGCGCCGAGGGTGCTCTCGCCGAAGTAGAAGATCTCGTGACGCTTCGACGGCCCCTTGCCGGTTATCATGTCCAACTGGTTGTAACTGTCGAGGTGGTTCTTGTAGGTCCGGTCGCCGATCTTCTTGCCCTTCAGCAGTTCCGCCTTGATGTTCGGGTTGCCGGCGGCGGCGACGAGAGTCGGGAACCAGTCGAGGCCGGACATGATCCCGTTCTCGACCTTGCCGGCGGGGACGTGGCCCGGCCAGCGAACCATCGCGGGGGCGCGGAAGCCGCCCTCGTAGATCGTGCCTTTCTGTCCCTTGAACGGCGTGTTGCCGCCGTCCGGCCAGGTGAACGTCTCCGTCCCATTGTCGGTCGTGAACACGACGATCGTGTTGTCGTCCACCCCCATGTCCTTTAGCTTCTTCATCACCAGCCCGACATCGTCATCGAGTTGCGCCATGCCGGCCTCTTGGAGCGACCAGCCGTTTTTCGAGTTGCGCAGCTTCTTGTACTTGTCCGACAGGTGAGTGACGACGTGCATGCGCGTCGGATTGAGCCAGAGGAAGAACGGCTTGTCGTCGGCCTTGGCCTTCTCGATGAAGGCGAGGGAAAGGTCGCGGATCTCGTCGTCCACGGTCTCCATCCGCTTCGGGTAGAGCGTGCCCGCGTCCTTGATCTTCTGCTTGCCGATCTTGCCCCAGCGCGGCATAACGGTCGCGTCGTCCTTGTCCGTCGCCCACGAGTGGACCATGTTGCGCGGCCCGACCCGGTTCAGCAGTTCTTGCGGGTAGCCGGGGTGCGCGGGGTCTTCCATCGCGTCGAGGTGGTAGAGGTAGCCGAAGAACTCGTCGAAGCCGTGGACGGTCGGCAGGAACTCGTTGAGGTCGCCGAGGTGGTTCTTGCCGAACTGCCCCGTGGCGTATCCCAGGTCTTTCAGAGCGGTCGCGATCGTACACGCCTCGGCGGGCAGCCCGAGTTTGGCTCCGGCCTGGCCGACCGTGGTCATGCCGGTGCGGATCGGCAGTTGGCCGGTGATGAACGCCGCGCGGCCCGCCGTGCAACTGGCCTCGGCGTAGTAGTCGGTGAAGATCATGCCTTCCTTGGCGAGCTTGTCGAGGTGTGGCGTCCGCCCGGCCATCATGCCCCGGTGGTAGGCACCGATGTTCCACATGCCGATGTCGTCGCCCATGATGACGACGATGTTCGGCTTCTTGCCGCCCTTCGGCTTCTCGTCGTCCTGGGCCGATATGAACTGATAGCGGTCCGCCCCCTCAGCACAACAAGGGGCACCCTCCTTCTCGGCGGGAGGGGTTGCCCCCGTGAGTTGCTGGAACACGTTGAGTTTCCCGGACGCTGCGCCGTAGCCGAGCAGCGTGCCTGCCGCCAGGCAGACGCAGGCCAGGAACATTGACTTTCGGGACATGGAGCCTCCGTTGTTGTAGGAATCGACACGACCTGGCAAAAGGGGGGGATTAGAGTAACCCCAGAGAGAAATGTGTTGCCTCGCCAAGAACATCGCTCCTCATAGAGTACAGCCCGATGGGGCGGTGTCCAGTACCGGCGATGTGAAGAAGGTGTGAACCGAGGAACGAGGCAGGCCTTCGACACCGCTGGCTATTCGGGGAATCCCCCATCGGAAACCACTTGAC
>JANXSH010001002.1 GCA_025356615.1 Planctomycetia bacterium
TCGCCCGAAACCTTCAGCACGTCGCCGGGTTTGTCGTTGCCGCGAACCGTGGACGTGAAGAGCGGGACGACGACCGGCTGGCCCAGTGCGAGTTCGAGTTCGGGCTGGCTCATCGTAACCTCTTGCCCCTCCTCGAGATGCTGCGGGACGACGCAGAGGACGTTTCGTTGCGTCTCGTCCAGATGACCGCCGAGGCCGACGTAATACGAACGGGGGATGCCGCCGCCGATGCGCTTGCCGCCGGTGTGGCGCAGCCAGGCGTAGAACGCCGACCCGAGCGCGACCGCGAGGTCGAGCGACGGCGTCGTCAGGACGAGCGGCTGCCACGTCGGGCCGTACCACCCGCGCATGGTCTCGAGCAGCCGATCGCGCAGGCTCGCCGGCTGGAAGACGCCGCCGTTGAACAGGATCGCGACGGGGCCGACCGACGAGTCGCCCGGCTGCGAGCCGAGGAACGCGGCGAGGTGCCGGGTGACGGCGGGGTCGTTGACGTAGGGCAGGCCCATCTCGTGGAGGCCGGCACGCGCGCCGCGCTGGGGCAACTCGTCGGCCTTCACGACTGGGAAGAAGCCGTCGAAGATCACCTGGCGAACGTCGGCGGGCGTCAGTGGCGCGTGGACGGTTCCGCCGATGACCGATCGCCCCCGGCCGACGACGGTAACGGTCTGTTGCGACGGGGGGTTCGGACCGAGCAGCGCCTCTTTCGCCTGCCGACACGCCTGGGTCAGGAGGGAGTATTGGGCCGCGTCGAGTTTCGTGCCGCCGGGCAACTTCGTCTCGACGAATTTCGCCAGCGCGAGGTCCATGTTGTCGCCGCCGAGCAAGAGGTGCTCGCCGACGGCCTGGCGGACGAAGCCGAGTTCGCCGCGATCCTCGACCGCCTCGATGAGGCTCAGGTCGGTCGTGCCGCCGCCGACATCGACGACGAGGCAGCGCGCGCCGGGGTGGAGGCGGTTCAACTCGGCGGGCGGGTGCGTCGCCAGCCAGCAGTAGAACGCGGCCTGCGGCTCCTCGAGCAGGACGACGTTTTCCAGCCCCGCTTTGCTGGCTGCCTCCATCGTCAGCGTGCGGGCGACATCGTCGAACGACGCGGGCACGGTGAGGACGACCGGCAGTTTCTCGAGGCGATTTTCGGCGCTGTCTCGCGCCATGACGTGGTTCCAGCCCTCGACGAGGTGGCGCAAGTAGCGCATCGAGACCTCGACGGGCGAGAGCCGCTGGACATCCGGGGGGGCACTCCAGGGCACGAGCGGCGCGCTCCGATCGACGCCGGCGTGGCACAGCCACGACTTGGCAGAGGTGACGAGCCGGCCCGGCACCTTGCCGCCGTGGTTGCGGGCGAACTCGCCGACGGCGAACCGGCGCGCGCCGTCCCACGGCAAGACCGTCGAGCCGGGCGGCAAGTCGTGGTCGCCGGGCAGGTAGAGGAACGACGGCAACAGGGGCCGGTCGCGCACGTCGCCGGGCGCGACGAGCTGGGGCACGGGGAACGGGCGCAGCTCGACGCGCCCGTCCGGGCGCGGGGGCCGATTCAGGTCGAGGTAGGCGAGGGCGCTGTTCGTCGTGCCGAGGTCGATCCCGATCAGATAACGTGGCATGTGTCCCGCATCCCGGAGGCAGTGGTCCCGGCCTCCTCCGCGTGGACGCGGAGAGCCTCTGGTATGATAACGACTCGGAGTCGCCGGGGCATCGCCAGGAGGATCGGGGAAGAGGCGCGAGTCGATCGAACGAGCTTGAAATGGCGTCGGCTCGCTTTTCGAGGCTCAAATCAACAGCAGGCTTAGGTTGACCTTGGGCAAAAAGACCTGAAAGAGTACAACCCATTTACGGAGCCGCAGCCGGGACTTCGAGACCTAGACGCTGCAAAGCTGGCTACACAGCAATGACTTATGGAAAGTATCAGCATGACAGCCTGGTCAAGACAAGATGTTAGTAGAGTGGCACTTCGACTTGCCGCAACTTATCCAGAATCGGACCTGGGCAATCCCAGCGACCCGCTAGATGATCTCTTGTATATTGTCTTGTCAGGCCAAACGAGCGAATCGCTTTTTCAGGCGAGCTTTCAAACACTGAAAGCCACTTATCCAAAGTGGCGTGGGCTTGCTCAAGCATCTCTCTGTGACATTGAGAAAGCAATCGTGGGCGGAGGATTAGCAAGTCAGAAAGCCAGCTACATCAAGGCCATAATGGAGAAGATTGAGGCAGACCAGGGGAAGCCGTCTCTTCTCCAATTGCGAGGCTTGCAGACGGAAGAGGCGGAAAACTACCTTGCGGGCTTGCCCGGCGTCGGAATCAAGACGGCCAGGTGCGTCTTGATGTATACTCTCCACCGCGAGGTGTTTCCGGCTGACGAGAACTGCCTGCGGATCATGGAGCGTCTGGGATGGATCAACTGGGGAGGGCGGCGTGCTGAACTGCTGGCAGACACCGCACAGGGTTTTGTTCCGCCACAACTCCGACGAGGGCTGCACGTCGGCTTTATTCAGCATGGCAGGGCCGTGTGTACTCCAAATAAACCTGACTGCGAGAACTGCTGTCTGCAAGACTTGTGTGTGAGCAGCGGCAAGCGCCAGCTCTCTGGCCCTACGGTGGTGGATTTATGTTGTGGTGCTGGTGGTTTCTCATGGGGATTCATGCAAGCAGGATGCGAGGTGGCCTTGGGAGTAGACCTCGACCAGCACGCGATCTCAACTTTCGCGGCCAACCTGCCAATCGCGAAAACGCTCCAGCTTGACATCACTAGCAAGAAAGCGGTCGAAGAGATCCTCACGGCCCTCGGGGGGCGGCAGCCACAGATCGTGGTCGCCGGTCCACCTTGCCAGGGATTTAGCCGAGCAGGGCCTCGAAATCCAGATGACCCCCGCAACAAGATCTTGAGTGCCGTGGTCCGGGCCGCAGTGAAATTGCACCCTGAAGTGATCGTTGTCGAGAACGTCCTGTTTCTGGGCGGTCCTTCGTTCGTCTCGTACCTTCGGCAGGCCATGGCAGTCGTCCGCCGGGCAGGCTACCGCTTCGAATACGCGATTGTCGATTCGTCAGCCTTTGGAGTTCCCCAGACGAGGCGGCGGATCGTCTTCATTGCCACTCGCATAGGAAGCCGTATCCAACTCTTGCGAGCGCTGAAGTCCCTCACTGACCGTGAGAGAGTGCAAGGAATGTCCGTCGATGGGGCTTTTCATCGACTACCTCCAGTCGGCGATCCTCGCGTGTACAACCACGAAGTGATGACCCACAAACCGGAAGTGGTCGAGAAGATTCAGGCCATCAAGCCGGGAAAGGGGCCTTTATCCTACCGCAAGCTCCACCCCTCCAAATTGGCTCCTACAGTAGTCTGCGGACATCGCGCGCTACCCTGTCACTATGCCGTTCCTAGAACAATCACCGCACGTGAAGCGGCACGGCTCCAGGGATTTCCCGATAACTTTAAGTTTTTTGGATCCCGGTCCAGCCACGGCACGCAGGTGGCGAACGCTGTTCCGCCTCGTCTCGCCTTGGGCATAGCTATGGCCGTGCTTGAACTGCTGGGCCAGACCTATGATAGCCCAGGTAAACGATTGCTAGATAAAATCTTGCGGCGAATGGACTACCGGCCCTAATTGCACTGCCAGGGGTCGGGCTTTCCTTGCAGAGGCGACGCCGAAGTTCTATATGGCAACGCCAATTGTCGAGATGGCGTTGCCAAAAAAGTAAAATCATTCGCCAAAAAAGGCCACGGCGTGCTTGACGCCGTGGCCTTCGTGCGCGTATAGTACCTGAGTGACTGCTCGGCACGTCGCCGCGCAACAGTGAAGGTCAGGGCGGGTGCGCTAACACTCGCCCCCCAACAGAAGGATTGTACTTCATGTACATCCCCTCGGCAATCCCGAAGGGGCCGCGCGCGAAGCGTGGCCAGGGTTTCCCATTCCCCGCGCAACGGTTCCTCCAAGGGCCTCGCGTCGGGTACAACGTCGTCTTCCCGCTCCCGGTTCTATCCCAGATGGTGGATGTGGAGAAAATCGGTAACCCCGAGAACGACCTCAATCGAGAGATCAAGAAGCAGCATGTCCAATCCTGCGAACTGTACCTCGAACAGGAACCGGAGTTCGTGCTAGGCGGTGTCGTTCTTGCCGCCGACGATCACACGAGCGTCGCCTTTGAGGCGGACGACAAGGAAACCGACGAACTGCTCAAGAAGTTCGATGAACTGTACGTCCGCGTCTGCGAATCCACAAGCGCGGATGAACGGGAGCGGCTGGCCAAGGAACTGGCCGACATCAATGATAAGATCCAGGTCTGCCCCGGCAAGCTCTGGATTCCGCACGGGGTGCGCCTCGAAGTCACGGACGGCCAGCACCGCATCCGCACTATTCTGAACCGCATCCGGCAGGGCGACGTTCGTCTGCGGCACCCCGCTCAGGGCATTCCCGCGATGATCATGATCGAGCAGCGGCGCACCAAGCGGCAGCAGGATTTCGTCGATCTGGGGCAGACTGAGCCGATCAAGCCGACGATCAAGATCGACATGGACTGGCGGCAGCCCGTGACCCGGCTGGTCAAGGAGCTGGTCGACAAGGTGCCGATTTTCGCCGAACAATTCGTCGAGTTCCGGCGACCGTCGATTCGCAAGAACTCGACCAACCTGTTCAGCCTGTCCAACCTCAAGACGGCGGTGCAGGCCATGCTCTTGGCCAACACTCGCCTGGGCGCGTCCGAGGCGCAGCGCCGGCTAACCGAGAAACTGGCCGGCCCGAACTACGACCGCCTGCGCGACATGGTGGTAGACTACTTCTCCCGGCTCTCCCAAGAGGTGGAATGCTTCCGAGACATCCTTGAGGATCCCGACCGCGCCGACTACTTCAAGGAGCGCGAGGCGAACATGTGCCTCAACTCCGTCGGCCTCGCGGTTATGGGAATGGTGGGCCATGAGGTAGTCCTGGGCCGCGCGAGCGTGGACGATGCCGTGGCTGCCGTCTCCAAGGTGGACTGGTCGCGCGACAACCCCCTGTGGGAGGGCACGCTGCGTGTCGGCCCCGGCGTGGCGCGTGGCGGCAACGTCATCGAACTGGGCGGCTCCATCGTCAAGGCGGCTGGCGGCCTGCCACTGACCGTCAAGGACATCGATCGCCTCAAGGCCATCGACGGCCTGGCCAAGAAGCTCCCGGCGAGCTGTCTGGAGAAGCCCGTCGCCAAGGATACGGTGCAGGAGAGCGATGACAGCGTGCTGGACGACGCCGATAACGAGCATTCGGGCGAGGAGGTCGAGGCCGCTGAGCTCGCCGGCGCAAGCGCGAAGGGAGGTGCGTGATGGACGATGACGCCCTGATCGCGACCTACGAAGCGTTCGACACCCCTGTGGACCAGTTCATCGGCAATACCGGCTTAGCCGAGGCGTTCGCCACGGCTCTGATGCACCGAGTGGACACCCCCGGCCTGGACCCACAGGAGATCATGCAGCGGTTGGTCTACTTGCGCAAGCGGGGCCGGTTGCC
>JANXSH010001041.1 GCA_025356615.1 Planctomycetia bacterium
GCCTGCAAGGCAGCCCGTTTCCAGGCGGAGCCTGGTAACGAGGTGTTTCCGAAACGGTTCGTCTCGCTCCCGGAACACTTGCCCCACCCGGACGGGGTCGCTTCATCCGATTCAGGTTGCCCCAATAGCCCCAATCTGCTAGACGTTTAGTTCTGGAGTGAGCGATTCCGAGGATGCCCGAGAAGGCGAGACAGTCATGATCCCGATCGATTTTAGCGGCAAGGTGGCCCTGGTGACGGGCGTCGGCGACAACGAGAGCTTCGCCTGGACGATCTCCAAAGCGCTCCAGGCGGCCGGGGCGAAGCTCGTCTGGGCCGTCCACCCGCGCATGATCCGCATCGTCGAGGGGTTCCTCTCCGGCCAGGCTCCCGAAGACATCGAGAGCCGCAAACTCCCCTTCGGCGCGGGCACGCTGAGCGTCGATAAGCTCCTGCCGTGCGATGTCAGCTACGACACGATGGCCGATGTCCCCCCCGAGATCCGGGGCGACCGGCGTTTCATCCGCGTCGAGGAGCAGTACAAGGACTACAGCATCGCGGGCCTCATGAAGGCCGTCGGCGAGGGGTACGGCCGAATCGACTCGATGATCCACAGCGTCGCCTTCAGTTCGGAGATCACGAAGGTCGCATTGGACGTGAGCCGAGCCGCTTACCTCAACGCGATCAGCATCAGCGCCTATTCGCTGACGGGCCTGTGCCGGGCGGCCCTGCCGTTGATGGAGGGCCGCGAGGAGATGGCGAGCGTCGTCGGCCTGACGTACCTCGCCGGCGTGCGCGTTGTGCCGCACTACGGCGGCGGCATGGGGACGGCGAAGGCGGCACTGGACATCGACACGAAGCAGCTGGCGTTCCACATGGGCCGGCGCGGCGTCCGCGTCAACGCGATCAGCGCCGGGCCGTATGCTTCACGCGCCGCCAAGGCGATCGGCAAGATCGGCGAGATGATCGCCTACGCCGCCGAACGCTCGCCGATCCCGCG
Organism: Planctomycetia bacterium; assembly: GCA_025356615.1. Taxonomy (GTDB): domain Bacteria; phylum Planctomycetota; class Planctomycetia; order Gemmatales; family Gemmataceae; genus JANXSH01. Next base: position 979 of record JANXSH010001041.1, read on the forward strand.
CGGCATCACCGCCGACGAGGTCGCCAACGCCTGCGTCTACCTGTGCAGCCCGCTGGCGTCGGCGGTCACGGGCACGGTGTTGTACGTCGATAACGGGTACAACGTGATGGGAGTGTGAGCGTCCGTCGAGAGGCGTTGCCCGGTTCTCAGGGGGAGACCGACCCACTCCGCGCGGGTAGAAATGACGGCGTAAATAGTAGGCCCCGCGAGCCGCGCGGGGCCGGTCCGGCTCGGCTCGCCGGACCTACTTCTTGCCCGGATCGCCCCCAGGGGGTAGGTTAATAGGCGCGGGTCGATCGCCGGGGAGGTATGCCGTGCCACGCTTGATCGTCATCAAGGGAACCGACGAGGGACGACAGTTCCCGCTCGCCGAAGAGGCGGCGGCGGCCGGGCGGGACTCGTCGAGTCCCATCCGACTGACCGACACGGAGGTTTCCCGCCGCCACGCCGAGTTCGTCCGCACCGCCGACGGCTACCGGGTCCGCGACCTCGGCAGCGCCAACGGGACGTTCGTCAACAACCAGTCGGTTCGCGATGTCCTCCTCCAAGCGGGCGACCACGTCCAGATCGGCCAGACCGTCCTCGTCTTCACGCTCGATCGGGGGGAGTCGGCCCCGACGAGCGACCTCGCCAGTCGGATCAGTCTCATCTCCCGGCAGGATGTCGAGCTTTCCAGCGCCATCGTCAAGACCGTCGGCGAGATGGAAGGCAGCCGGATCATGGCCCACCCCGATCTGGTGGACGGCCCCTGGCAGCGCAGCGCCCAGGCGCTCGGCGTCCTCTACGAGGCGACCCAACTCATCAGCGCGACCCTCGACCTCGAGCAGCTCCTCGATCGCATCCTCGAACTCGTCTTCCGCCACCTCCAGGCCGACCGCGGCTGCATCCTCCTCCGCGCCAGCTCACCCCTCCAGGAGGGGTACGGGGCCGGCCCCGACCCCGGCCCGGTTTCCTCGGGCGAATTCGAGCCGAAGGCGATCCGCAGCCGCATGGGCGCGCCCGGCAAGCTCGACCGGGAGAAGATCCCGGTCAGCCGGACCATCGTCGATTACGTCCTCCACGAGCGTAAGGGCATCCTCGTCTCCGACGCCCTGCGCGACGAGCGATTCCAGGCGGTCCAGAGCATCGTCCGGTCCGGCATCCGCGAGGTCATCGCCGTGCCCATGAAGGGCAGGCACCAGACCCTCGGCGTCCTGTACCTCGACACGAGCAGCAGCGCCGCGAACCTCGCGGCCACCCGCCAGGTGGGGAAGTTCACCGGCGACCACCTCTCGCTCGCCATCGCCATCGCCCACCAGGCGGCCCTCGCCGTCGAGGAGACCCGCTACCACCAGGCGATGGTCCACGCCGAGCGCCTCGCCGCCGTCGGGCAGACCACGGCGGCCCTGTCGCACCACATCAAGAACATCCTCCAGGGGCTGATGAGTGGAGGGGAACTGGTCGAGACGGGCCTGAAGGACGACGACCGGCCCTTGCTCCTCCAGGGCTGGAAGCTCGTCCGCAAGAACCAGGCCAAGATCCACGAACTCGTCATGGACATGCTCTCGTACTCCAAGGAGCGCGAGCCGGACATCGAGTCGGCCCACCTCAACGCGATCGCCCGCGACGTGGTCGAACTCCTCGAGGCCCGCGCTGCCGAACGGGGGGTCGCGCTCCTCACCTCGCTCGACGAGAACTTGCCGGTCATCCTCGCCGATGTCGAGGGCGTCCACCGCGCGCTGCTGAACATCGTGACGAACGCCATCGACGCCGTCGCGGAGGCCGACGCGCCGCGCGTCGTGGTCGCCACCTCGCGCGACCCGTTCCTCGAGGCCGGCAAGGGGGGCTTCGTGCGCATCCAGGTCTCCGACAACGGTCACGGAATCCCGGCGGACAAGCTCGGCGACATCTTTCGGCCGTTCGTCAGCACGAAAGGCGCGAAGGGCACGGGCCTCGGCCTCGCGGTCAGCCGGAAGATCCTCCGCGAACACGGCGGGGACATCACCGTCGAGAGCGATCCCGAATCCGGCAGCACCTTCACGCTCCGCCTGCCCGTCCGCAGTCCCCTCGCGGACGCCCAGAAGACGCGCACCGACATCCCCGTCTTCCCCCCTCCCGAGGCGAATTGACCATGAAACTCGCCTACTTGCCGCTCGCCGCCCTCGTCCTCCCGAAGGCGGGGCTAACGGGGGCGAACTTCCGCGCCACGCACGACTCGAATGCCGACGACTACCGACGCTGGGTCGATCGGGTCGTCGCGGACGGCTTCCGTGTCACCTATTGCAGCGTCTCGTCCAACGGCGGGCCTCCCCGCCATTGCGCCGTCGCCCTCGAGGATGAGACGAAGATCGGCTCGGTCAGCCGCACGAACTTGACCTCCGCCGAGTTCACCGCCCTCGTCGCCGAGCAGACGAAGCAGGACTTTCGCCCGATCAGCGTCAGCGGCTACCTCGACGGCAAGGAGTCCCGCTACGCCGCCGTCTGGACGCGCGACGGGGGGCCGAGCGCCTGGGTGGTGCGTCACGGGATGACGGAAGGGGAGTACGAGAAAGAAGTCGGCACGCAGGAGGCGCGGGGGTTACGCCCGGACGGCATCAGTACCCACACCGACGGCCGGGGCGTGATACGCTTCGCGGTCCTCTTCGTCGAGGCGGGCCAGACGGAATGGCGCGCCCGGCACGGCCTCACCGAGGCCGAATATCAAAAGGTCTACGACACCTGGGTTCCTCGCGGCTATCGCCCCGTCACGGTGTCGAGCTACCTCACCGCCGACGGGCCATGCTTCGCCCTCGCCCTCATCAAGGACGGCGGGGAGTGGATAATAAAATATTAGCGATATTCTCATTAACACCCGCCACACGAGTTGCATCAATCTGCATAAATGAGATGGCCTCTAACTGAAGGAGTT